>JAMOQV010000192.1 GCA_027068615.1 Helicobacteraceae bacterium
ACAACTTTTATTTTTAGTCCCAGTTTCTGAGATATTAAACAAAAAAAGAAAACTTACTATTGAAATGATTAGAAATTTACATACACGATTGCATATTCCAGTTGAAAGTCTTTTTTTAGATTACAAAACTTCCTGTGCTTAAGTACTAACAAAATATAGAAAAAAACATGTTAGCTCGTCGAAAAAAAGTATCAAAAATTGAAAAATTCAGATGCCATTGAAGAGTTTCTTGACTCTTTAACTCTTTATCTTCAAAATGAAAAAATAGCTTAAGTATACAAAAGAAGTTTATATTTTGATAAGCATAATCAAATGATAATATTACTTTTATATTTTTTGCTATAATCTCATAAAAATATAAAAGTGAGTATATATATGTCTAAAAAACAGATAATTTTTATGGGAACTCCTGATTATGCAGAAGCTATTTTAAAACAGCTTTTAAGAACTGATGATATGGAGGTTGTAGCTGTTTATACTCAACCAGATAAACCAGTTGGTCGTAAAAAGGTTATGACACCACCTGTTGTTAAAACTTTAGCAGAGCAAGAGGGTGTAAAAGTTTATCAACCAACTAGACTCAGAGATGAAGATACAGTAAAAGAGCTTTTAGAGATAAAATGCGATTTTATAGTAGTTGCTGCTTATGGTCAGATACTACCAAAAGAGATTTTAGATCATGCTCCTTGTATAAACCTTCATGCTTCTATACTTCCATATTATAGAGGTGCAAGTCCAATTCAGCAGTCACTTTTAAATGGTGATAAAAAGACAGGTGTAACTGCTATGCTTATGGATGTAGGTCTTGATACTGGTGATATTTTGAAGATAGATAAGATAGATATTCCTGAAGATATGATAGTTACAGAGTTGTTTGATAAACTAACAGAAGTTGCATCTTCACTCACTATAGATGTTTTACAAAATTTTGATAAATTAACACCTCAAAAACAAGATGAATCAAAAGCTACTCATTGTTCAAAAGTTAGTAAAAAAGATGGTTTGGTAGTGTTTGATGATGCTAGAACTTTTTATAATAAGTATCGTGCATATACACCTTGGCCAGGGATATATCTTGAGAGTGGATTGAAACTAAAAGAGATAAAACTTGAAGATGAGATTTCTAAAAATGATGCTGGTAAGATTTTAAAGATAGATTCTGATTCTATCTTAGTTGGTTGTACTAGTGGTATTATAAGAGTTTTTAGAGTTCAACCTCAGTCAAAAAAAGAGATGGATATACTCTCTTATATAAATGGTAAGAGGTTAAGTATTGAAGATTATTTATCTTAATAGTGTTGATTCAACTCAAACATATCTAAAATCACACCTTAAAGATAAAACTTTAACACCACCTTGTGCCATCAGTGCTGATGTTCAAACTTCTGGTATAGGTAGTAGAGATAACTCTTGGATAGGTCTTAAAGGTAATCTTTTTTTATCTTTTTGCATAAAAACTTCACAGATGCCATCTGATTTAAAATTAGAGTCTGCATCTATTTACTATGCTTACATTCTTAAAGAGGTTTTAAAAGAGTATGGTTCAAAAGTTTGGCTAAAATGGCCAAACGATTTTTATATAGAAAAGTCAAAGATAGGTGGTATGATAACCCATATAGTTGGTGATATACTGGTGTGTGGTGTTGGTTTGAATTTAGTTTCATCTCCTAAAGGTTTTAAAAAGTTAGATATTGAGATTTTGAAGTCAGATTTACTTGAAAAATATTTTGATTATTTGGAAAAAAAGCCATTATGGAAGCAAGTATTTAGTAAATATAAGTTAGAATTTGATTTAAGTAGAGATTTTCAAACACATAGTTATAAAAATAAAGTTTCATTAAAAGAAGCATCATTAAATGATGATGGTTCTATTATGATAGATGATGAGAGGATATATAGTTTAAGATGAGTGAAGTTATTGTAATTGCAAATCAAAAGGGTGGAGTAGGTAAAACTACAACAGCTGTAAACTTAGCAGCATCTTTAGCTGTTGCGGAAAAAAAGGTGCTTTTGATAGATTCGGATCCTCAGGCAAATGCTACTACCTCTTTGGGTTTTCATAGAAATGATTATGAATTTAACATTTATCATGTGCTTATAGGTACAAAAAAACTAAAAGATATTATACTTGAATCTGAACTTTCAACTTTACATCTTGCTCCATCAAATATTGGCTTAGTGGGTATTGAAAAAGAGTATTACAATAAAGAAAAAGAACAAAACAGAGAGTTTGTTCTTAAAAAAGCTATTGCTAAAGTTAAAGATGATTATGATTATATCATTATAGATTCTCCACCAGCATTGGGTCCTATGACGATAAATGCACTTTCAGCATCAAATTCTGTTCTTATACCCATTCAGTGTGAATTTTTTGCACTTGAGGGTTTGGCTCAACTTTTAAATACAGTAAAACTCGTGAGAAAATCAATGAATCCAAAACTAAAGATAAGAGGTTTTGTCCCAACAATGTTTTCTGTTCAAAACAACCTATCTAAACAGGTTTTATCTGATTTATCTCAGCATTTTAAAAGTAAACTTTTTAAAGATGATGATGATAACTATATAGTAGTTCCTAGAAATGTAAGACTAGCAGAATCTCCATCATTTGGCAAACCTGTTATCTTGTATGATGTAAAATCAACTGGTTCAATAGCATATCAAAATTTAGCACAGGCGATTATGAAATGAAAACTAGAAAATTAGGTAGAGGTTTAGGTGAACTTTTAGGTGAGATGGATGAAGCTTATGAAAATGAAGTTTCATCGAAAAATTCTGTTGTAGAAATTCCACTTGATGATATAAGAGCAAACCCATATCAACCACGAAAACATTTTGATGAGAACTCTTTGTTAGAACTTGGTCATAGTATAAAAAAAGATGGATTGATCCAACCTATAACTATTACGGAGGATATAGATGGTTACATTATAGTAGCAGGTGAGAGAAGATTTCGTGCTAGTAAGTTGATGAAGTTAAAAACAATTCGTGCTATTGTGATAAACTCAAATGAACAGCAGATGAGACAGTTTGCTTTGATAGAAAATATCCAAAGAGATGAGTTAAATGCAGTAGAATTAGCACAAGCTTATTCTGAACTTATAAGATTACATGATATAACTCATGAAGAGTTATCAAGTATGATACATAAAAGTCGTACAAATATTACAAATACCTTAAGACTTTTACAACTTAGTTTAAAAACTCAAAAAGCACTTATAGATAAAAAGATAACAGCAGGTCATGCAAGAGCATTAGTTGGTTTAGATGAAAAGACTCAAGATTTAATGGTGAATTCTATAATAGGTCAAAAACTTAGTGTTCGTGAAGTTGAGATTATGATAAAATCTATGAAAAACAATCCAAAAATCACTAAAAAAACTCTAAATAATCCAGTATTGGATTTATCATCTATAAAAGAAAAGTTCAATGATTTAGGTTTTAAGCATAAAATCTCATCAAATAAGCTAACTATAGAGTTTCAAAGCGATGAAGAGATAGAAAAATTGTTACAATATTTTTCAAAATAATATAAATTAGTAGTTTTTTTAATTTTTTTTTTAAATTTAACTATCCTTTCAATTTATACATAGTATAATCTCGCAACTTTTAGGAGGTGCTATGTTAGATTTAAATCCAATACTGCTTTTAGCTACATTCGTCGTATTTCTTTCACTTATAGCCGTTCTAAACAGTTCGCTTTATAATCCATTGTTCGCTTATATGAATAAACGTGATGATGACATTAAAAGGGACTTAGCAAAAGCTGGTTCTAATGATAATGAAATCAACGAGTTAACTCAAAAAGCTGAATCAATAATTACAAATGCAAAACTGGAAGCTTCGGCCCTAAGAGAGAAAGTTATCGCAGATGCTAAGGAATTAGCAGATAGTAAGTTAGAAGCTAAGCGTGCTGAATTAGCTAAAGAATATTTAGAATTTGAGAAATCACTTTCTGAGTCAAAAGAACGATTGATTGCTGAATTAAACTCTCAAATACCATCGTTTGAAGAAGCTGTTAAAGCTAAATTTAGTAAAATATAAAGGATGTGATGTGAGTAGAATTTTAGTATTAACACTGATGATGTCAACTTATGCATTAG
>JAMOQV010000193.1 GCA_027068615.1 Helicobacteraceae bacterium
GGGGTAATTATACAGTTACTGGTAATAATCAGAGAATAAATGATAGGTAATTGTGTAATTACCACCTAGTAATTGAAAAGTAGTTCTATGATAATTAAATTGTTATGGGGTAATTGTGTAATTACTGTTAAATATTTGAAATAAAGAGTACACCTAAAAGTACACCCAACAAAAATAATAATAAATTTAATGATAAAAAAGAAGTGGCTCCGGATACTGGATTCGAACCAGTGACCAAGTGATTAACAGTCACCTACTCTACCGCTGAGCTAATCCGGAATATAAAAAGTTTCTCTTAAAATGGTGTCAAGAGGGAGACTTGAACTCCCGACCTCCGGCTTATGAGACCAGCGCTCTAACCAGCTGAGCTACCTTGACATGCTTAAGAGACCGAAATTATATCTATTTATACTTAAAATAATATTAAACAGTTAGTATCCAAAATAAAAATCAGTTAAAAGAAGAATTTTATAATTTCTCTTAAAATTATATTGTTTTTGAAAGTCTATTCCTGGTTTGATTTCATAAAAAAACCATTTTTTCCAAATATTTTGACGAAAACTTATTTCCGTGTTATATGTATTTATATTTTTATAATAGATAATCTTTTCTTTATCTATATAAGTATATTTTGTATTTCCACTAAATGATTGAACTAGTCTTATTCCTGTATTTTTTCTTATTTGATAGAAATATTCTAAGTTGAGAGAATAATCCATTCCTGGAGTTATTGATTTAGTACCTCTTGCTAGTATTATTCGGTAAAGATGATTATCTATTTTTTTATCTATATATATTTTTGTATTTTCTGAAAAATTATTTTTTGTTGAGTATTTAAATGTTTGAGAAGGTTCAATAGATATGTTATTGTATATGAAATTTTTTTTATATCTAGCTTTTATATATGGATATATATCTCTCATTCCAATGGAATATTTTGAATCTATATTATAATACATAGATGTGAAATAACTCAGTCCTATTGCAATTGCTGAATCTGGGTTAGTAGAATTTGTAAATGGTAAATCTTTTATATTATCTTTATTTACATCTTCTATAAAAAACTTAAGGTTTTGTTTTGTTTTAGATAAAGCTAAATAAGCCATTAATTTAATATCAAAATTATTACTTTCTAATGTTTGAGAATTAGATTGCATTCTAATTCTCAAGAAAGATATATCTGTTTCATCGATAAACTTTTCATTTTGATAGAAAGAGTCCATTTTATTATTAATTTTACTTTGATTTATATCTGTTGTTTCATCTGTATCATTAAATAAACGATATAACTTATTATCTATATATTTAGATGTTGATTTAACAGAATTAGATATATCTTTATGTGTTTTATCCAATACACCAGTATCCATAGAAAATACTAATTCAGTTATTAAAGATATTAAAAGTATATATTTATGCATATCTATATATCCTAATTTTATATTATTTAGATGTATAGTACAATAAAGTTTGTAAAATTTTAGTTTAATGAGTTAAAATACGATTATGAAAACAACTATAAAAAGATACTTACCATATATAAAAGATTATAAACTTCAGTACATTTTTGTCTTTATTGGCATCATTTTAACAGTTAGTGCGACTATTGCTACAGCTGAGATTATGAAATATGTTATGGATGATATGCTGATAGAGAAAAAAGAGGAGATGCTTTATCTAATACCTTTAAGTCTTATAGGTATATATTTTGTAAAAGGTATTGGAAGATATATACAGTCTGTATTTATGAGTTATATCGGTCAGCATATTGTTACAAGGTTTCGTGAGATTTTACTTGAGAAGATTATAAATCTTGATATGGGATTTTTATATATAAACAGAAGTGGGGAGTTGATATCTCGTGTAACAAATGATATTCAACGGATACAGTATTTTGTATCAAATATGCTTCCAGAATTTTTTAGAGAAACACTGACAGTTTTAGGGCTTTTAGCATACATTATATATTTAAATCCAAATCTTGCATTTTATTCGTTAGTTGGTATCCCTGTTGTTATATATCCACTTTTTGCTATAGCTAAAAAATTAAAAAAATACTCTCGCCATTCACAAGAAAAAAATGCAGATGTTGTAACTAGACTTACAGAAGTATTTAACAATTCTGAGATTATAAAAGCAAATGCTACTGAAAAGTTTGAATTAGATAGATTTAGTGTTCAAAATTGGCAATTTTTTAAGATAAATATGAAAAGCACTTATGTTGGTGAGTTAGTATCCCCTATACTTGAAATTATTGGGGCTTCTGGACTTGCTGCTGTTGTGTTTTTAGGTGGTAGAGAAGCTTATAATGGTAACATAACTCCTGGTGATTTTATAGCTTTTTTAACAGCAGTTGGACAGATATTTCAACCTGTTCGTCGCATCGGTTCTATATATGCTAAGATACAAGATGCAACTGCTGCAAGTGATAGAATATTTGAGATATTAGATACCAAAAGTAAAATAACAGATGGTCAAAAGATTTTAAATACTGATATAAAAAATATAGTTTATAAAAATGTGATGTTAAAGTATGAAGACTCTTATGCACTAGATAATATAAGCATAGATATAAAAGCTGGTGATAATATAGCTTTAGTTGGTGATAGTGGTGGTGGAAAATCAACATTTATAAATATGCTACTTCGTTTTTATGACCCAGATGAGGGGACTATACTTATAAATGATACAGATATAAAAGAATTTACTCAAAAATCTTTAAAACATCATATATCTTTGGTGACTCAAAGAATATATATATTTCAAGATACTTTGGCTTCAAATGTAGCTTATGGACAAGATATTGATGAGCAAAAGGTAAATAAAGCATTATCTTTAGCAGATGCAAGTGAGTTTGTTTCTAAGTTAGAAGATGGTATCTATACTAAGATGGAAGAATTTGGAGCAAACTTATCTGGTGGACAAAGACAAAGGATAGCGATAGCTAGAGCTATATATAAACATTCATCTTTGATACTTTTCGATGAGGCTACATCAGCATTAGATAATGAGAGTGAAAAAAGGATACAAAAAGCACTAAAAGAGTACACAAAAGATAAGATAACTATTACCATAGCACATAGACTTAGTACCATAGAAGATGCAGATAAAATTTTAGTTATGCAAAATGGTCGTATAGTTGCTATGGGTAGTCATAAGGAGCTTTTAAACTCAAATGATATATATAAAAAGCTAGCTGGAAAGTTTCATTAATAATATAAATAGAAATTAGTCTATAATCTCGAAATATGCAAGAGATACTTAAAAATATAAAAAATTATAAACATATTGTTATAACTGTTCCTGAAGATGATTTTATTGGTTATTTGGCATCTGCGAATGCTCTTTATACATACTTTTTACAACTACATAAAAAGATTTCTTTGTATAAAAAAAATGATGATTTTGGTTTGAATTTGGATTTTTTACCATGGATAGATAAGGTAAAAACATCATATCCATCTTCTGCAGATATTGAGATTAAAGCTTTAACTTCTATAGAGTTATTTGAAATATTTGAGAGTGAAAAAATAAAGCTAAACAAAAAAATGGCATTATCATTATATGCTGGTTTAGTATATGAAACAAATGGTTTTAGAAAAACTGATAGTAGTGTATTTTTAATGGCACATAAGTTGCTAGAAATAGATATAGAATCAGATATGTGTTATAAAAGTATTTTAGATTATCAAACACTGTCTAGTTTAAGATTAAAAGCAATTTTATTAAAAAAAATGATTTTACAAGAATCTGGAAGTTTAGCTTACTTTAAAGTAGATGATGCAGATTTAGATATGAGTGGAGCTAAGTTAGATGATGTTGATATTATTATCCAAGAGGCTTTATCTTTACCAACTGTAACAAAAGTGAAAGTGGTTTATAAAAACAATATAATAAGGAGTCAAAGTGAGTAGAAAAAAAAGAAATTCAGCATTAATATTTTGGTTAATATTGGCTATATTGATTGGTGGTATAGTTTATCTATATAATTCAAAGATGTTTGAAAGAGTAGTTCCAACTATATCTTTAGATGATAATGCTTATTGGAACTTAAGAAAACCATTACATTTAGAGTTATCAGATAGTAGTGGTATAAAAGCTTATCAAGTTTATATAAAAACATCATCTGGTCAAACAGTTCTATATGATGAGCATCTTATAAAGTTTCAAGATAAGATAGAGGTTAAGATAAAACCACCTAGAAGTGCCTATGCCATGAATGATAACAATATTAAAATTATAGTAAAAGTTATTGATAAGAGTAAATGGAATTTTTTTGATGGTAATGAGGCTATTCGTGAATTTGATTTAATTGTTGATAAAAAAAGACCAAAGGTAAATGTTATATCAAACTCTTATAAGATTTCTAAGGGTGGTTCAGCTTTGGTTGTTTTTAAAGCAAAAGATGAAAACCTTAAAGATATGTATATAGAGACTAACTATGGTAAAAAGTTTAAAGTAGAGCCATTTTATAAAGATGGTTATTATATATCTTTGTTAGCTTGGCCAGTAACTGAAAAAACTTTTAGAGCAAATATCATAGTAAATGATGAAGCAGGTAACAGTACTAAGAGTTATATACCACTTTACTTGAAAAATAAGCCATACAGAGTTTCACATATAAAGATTAAAGATAGATTTTTAAAAGGTAAAATTGCAGATTTAGCTTATGAATTTGTTGAAACACAGGGTGTAGATGACCCATTAAAACAGTTTAAGATTATAAATGAAGATGTAAGAGCAAAAAATGAAAAACTTATCCATACTATAACTTCTAAAGTATCAGATAAGATGATAAGTGATTTTAAAATCAATAAAATGTATCCACTTAAAAATGCACAAGTTGTAGCTCATTTTGGAGATCACAGGATGTATTCTTATAATGGAAAACCAATTAGTGAAGCTTACCATGTAGGTCTTGATTTAGCTAGTAACTCGTTAGCTGAGATAAAACCACAAAATAGTGGTGTTGTTGTTTATGCAGATTATAATGGATTGTATGGTAATATGCCTATTATAGACCATGGTCTTGGGCTTTATACACTTTATGGACATTGTTCAAGTATAGTTGTAAATGTTGGTGATACGATAAGACCTCGTGAGGTTATAGCAAGAACTGGTAAAAGTGGTTATGCTATGGGTGACCATCTTCACTTTGGTGTTTTAGTTCAAGGGATAGAGGTTAGACCTCAAGAGTGGATGGATAAAACTTGGATAAAACTAAACATAACAAATGTTATAAAAGATGCTAAAAAGTTAATAAATAGAGCAGGATAGTATAAGATAATGTATTTTCAAACAACCATTAAAAAACCTGTTGAGTTAGTAGGTATAGGATTACATAAAGGTTCACCTGTTAAGTTAAGACTAGAACCACTAGATGCAAACAGTGGTATAGTATTTCATAGAAGTGATGTAAATGTTTCTATACCATTAAAGCCAGAAAATGTAGTAGATACAAAAATGGCAACTGTTATAGGCAAAGATGGTTTTATTATATCTACTATTGAGCATCTTCTTTCAGCTGTTTATGCTTATGGTATAGATAACTTAAAAGTTATAGTGGATGCAGATGAAGTACCAGTTATGGATGGTAGTAGTGCTAGTTACTGTATGCTTCTTGATGAAGCAGAAACCATACAACTTGATGTAGCAAAAAAGATTATGATGATAAAAAAAGAGGTGATGATAAAAGAGGGAGATAAATATGTAAAACTCTCTCCAGCACCTGATTTAAAATATGATTTTACTATCAAGTTTCCGCACCCTGTTATAAAAAATCAAGATTTTGTACTTGAATTTACAAAACAAAAGTATAAAGATGAGATATCTCGTGCTAGAACATTTGGATTTTTGCATGAGGTTCAGTATCTTCGTTCAAAGGGTTTAGCTCTTGGTGGTTCACTAGAAAATGCTATAGTTTTAGATGATAAAAAGGTCTTAAATCCTGAAGGATTAAGATTTTCAGATGAGTTTGTAAGACATAAGATACTAGATGCCATAGGAGATATGTCTCTTATTGGGATGAATTTTATAGGTAATTATGAAGCTTTAGCTGGTAGCCACGATTTAAATCATAAATTGACATTAGAACTTTTAAAAGATAAAGAAAATTATGAGATAGTAGAACTCGTGGGTGAAAAAACAAAAGAGTTAGAAAAAGCTTATGCGTAAAAATATAGATATATTACTTATAGCATTGTCTTCACCAATTATGGTGGGGATATATGAGGACAATAAGCTTATAGATAGTATAGTGAGTGATAAAAAAAGTTCAGATATACTAGCGACTATTTTTAAAGATATTTTTGATAAATATGATGTTAAAGGTTTATACTTCACAAATGGACCAGGTAGTTTTATGGCAATAAAAGTAGCATATATCTTTTTAAAATCAATTAGCATCATAAAAGATATAGAACTTTTTGCAACAGATGCATTTAAATTTAATGAAAATCATCCTATAAAAGCGATTGGAAAGCTATATTTTGTTAAAATTAAACAAGAGATAAAAACTCAAAAATTTGATGATATCCAAACAGTAGAGTTTAAACTTCCAAAATTACTAAATAAAGATGAATTTAGTACAGATACTGTACCTCTATACAAAATAGGTGCAGTTGGTTAAAATAAAATTATAGGAAATAAATTGGTTATAAGTGTACCAGCAACGAGTGCAAACCTAGGTCCAGGGTTTGATTCTTTAGGATTGGCAGTAGATTTAAGAAATAAAGTTGAATTTCGTCAGTCAAGATTTTTTAGTGTCAGTATCAAAGGTGAGGGTGAAAATAATCCTAAACTAAAAGGAAATAATCTTTTCATAAGTATATTTAATGAACATTTTAGCCGTTTAACTAAAAAGAAGCAAAATTTTAAATTTACTTTTTACAATAAGATTCCGATGTCAAGAGGTTTGGGTAGTTCTTCTGCTGTTATAGTTAGTGCTATAGCTTCAGCTCACGAGGCTGCAAATATAAGAGTATCAAAAAGAAGAATTTTAAATCATGCTCTTGTGTATGAGAATCATCCAGATAACATTACACCTGCCGTTATGGGTGGATTTAATGCAGCAACAGTTGAAAAAAATAAGGTGTTTTCTCAGTATAAGCATCTGCCATCTTATCTAAAGGCTATAGTTGTAATACCAAACAAACAGATGAATACATCAAAGTCAAGAACAGTTTTACCTAAATCTTACTCAAAAGAGAATGCTATATATAACTTAACGCATACAGCATTAACAGTAGCATCTTTTTTTAATGAAGATTGGGAGATGTTAAAACTTGCTTCGCAAGATAGATTTCATCAAAAAGCTAGAATGAAACAGTTACCTGAACTTTTTTCAGTTCAAAAGGTTGCTTATGAGAGTGGTGCTTTAATGAGTACACTCTCTGGTAGTGGTTCGACATTTTTTTCTATGGCTTATGATGATGATGCACATATGATTGCAAATAGATTATCTCAAAAATTTCCAGATTTTATAGTTAAAATCTTGGATTTTGATAATAGTGGATTGATAATAGAGAGATAACCTCTATTAAATAAAGCAAGATTTAGATATAATGGCGAAAATTTCTCATAAACCGATTAGAATGTGTGTCTCTTGTAGAAAGAGACAGTTTCAAGATAATCTGGTAAGACTTCAATGTGCAGAGGGTTCATTAGAAGTTTATAAGATGAATGGTAGAAGTTTTTACTTATGTAAAGACTGCATAGATGAAGAAAAAAAAGTTTTAAAATCACTAATGCGACAATGTAAAAGTGGTGATAAAGACAAACTTATGAATAAACTAAAGGAGATCATCACTGATGATGGAAAAAGTTAGAGTACACGAAATTGCAAAAGAGTTAGGTATAACATCAAAAGAGGTTATTGCAAAAGCCTCAGATATGAAAATAGAAGTAAAATCAGCACAGAGTACATTAACGATGGAGCAAGCTGAGTCTCTTGCTAATTTTATAATGAATGGTAATAAACCTGCTGTAAAAACAAAATCTTCTAAAGAAAATGTTACAAAAGAAAAAAATAATAAAACTGTAAATAAAGAAGAAGTTAAAAAAGATGAAAAAATTGAGTCTAAAAAAGAGGATTCAAACTTAGTTGAAGAAACAAAAACTGAAGTAAAATCTGATGAGAAAGTTATAGAAGAGAAAAAAGAAGATTCAAAAGCTATTTCTGAAGATAAAAAGAAAAAAGAAGAGGTTAAAAAAGCTCTTAAAAAGAAAAAAGACCCTATAAGTGGTATAAGGGTTGTAGAACCTAAAATAAGACCAAAACTTAAAGGTTCAGGTTTAAAAATAGTTAAAAAGAAAAAGCCAAAAGTGGAAGAAAACTTTGACTTACCTAAAAAACAAGCTATTGTTTCTAACTATGGAAAAATGAGTGCAGAAGCATTAGAAGAGTTGGCTGCTAAGAAAAAATCTAAACAAACTACAGTTGTTGCAAAAAAACAAGAACAGGGTAAAAAACTTGATATCTTTGGTGGTTCTTTGGCTGAAGTTTCTATGGATATAGATGATCAAGTTACACTTCTTGACTTAAATGCTACTCAAAGAGCACCTATTGAACCAGAACAACCAAGAAAACCAAGACAAGCAAAACCGATAGGTAGAAATGCAAATAAAAAACAAGCTCCTCGTGGTAGAAAAGTTCGTAAAGATAAAAAGAAAAAGTACACTAAAGAGAAACAAGTTGATGAGGTTATCACACATGTAGAGATACCAGAAGATATTCGTGTTTATGAGTTTGCTGAAAAACTTAATCGTCCTATGTCTGATATCATAAAAGTTCTTTTTGATTTAGGTATGATGATGACTAAAAATGACTTTTTAGGTAGTGATGAGATAGAGATACTATCTGAAGAGTTTGGTGTTGAAGTAACTATAGTTGACCCTAAAGATGAATTTAACTATGAAGAAGATTTAAAACACGATGTTGAAGCTGACCCAGATGCAACTGAAAGACCACCTGTTATAACGATAATGGGACATGTTGATCATGGTAAAACTTCACTTCTTGATGCTATCCGTAATGCAAAAGTTACAGAGGGCGAAGCTGGTGGAATTACACAACACATCGGTGCTTATACAGTTGAACAAAATGGTAAAGCTATAACTTTCTTAGATACTCCGGGTCATGCTGCATTTAGTGCTATGAGACAAAGGGGTACGGATGTTACAGATATCATAGTTATAGTTGTGGCTGCTGATGATGGTGTAAAACCTCAAACGGAAGAGGTTATAAAACTTGCTAAAAACTCTGGTGTTCCAGTTATTGTAGCACTAAATAAAATGGATAAAGAAACTGCAAATCCAGACTTAGTAAAAGGTCAAATGGCAGAGAGAGATATGAACCCTGTTGATTGGGGTGGAGATATTGAGTTTATCCCTGTTTCTGCAAAAACTGGTATGGGTATAGATGATCTTCTTGAAAATATACTTTTAACAGCTGAAGTTCTTGAACTTCGTGCAAATGAAAAAGTAAAAGCAAAAGCAGCTGTAGTTGAATCTTCTCTTGAAAAAGGTCGCGGACCAGTTGCTACTGTTATAGTTCAAAATGGTACTTTAAAAGTTGGAGACTATGTAGTTTGTGGTTCATCTTATGGTCGTGTAAAAGCACTAACAGATGAACATGGAAAAAGAGTAAAATCACTACTTCCAAGTCATACAGCACAAGTAGCAGGACTAAATAGTGTTCCACCAGCTGGTGAGGTTATGCAGGTTGTAGATAGTGATAAAGAAGCTAAAGAATATGCTATGAAAAGACATGAGTATGATAGACATAAAGAGCTTTCTCACTCAACTAAATCAACTCTTGAAGATATGACAGCTATGATAGCGGAGGGTAAATTAAAAACTCTTAAAATTGTTCTTAAAGCTGATGTTCATGGTTCATTAGAAGCACTTAAATCTGCATTAAATGAGCTTAGAAATGAAGAGGTAAAAGTAAATGTTATCTCTGCTGGTGTTGGTGGTATAACTGAAAATGATGTTGAATTAGCAAGTGCTAGTGATAATTGTATCCTTTTAGGTTTTAATATCCGTCCAACTGGTTCAGTAAAAGCTCTTGCAAAACAAAGAGGCATAGAGATAAGAAACTATTCTATCATTTATCAACTTCTTGATGATGTAACTGGTATGCTAACAGGTATGATGGCTCCAAAATACAACGAAGAAAATACAGGTCAAGCTGATGTTAAAGATACTTTCAAAACACCAAAAGGTATGATTGCTGGTTGTGTTGTTGTTGATGGTAAACTTATTCGTGGTGGACTTGTTCGTGTTATCCGTGATGGTGTTGTTATATTTGAAGGTGAACTTACTTCTCTTAAACGCTTTAAAGATGATGTTGAAGAGGTTGGTAATGGTTATGAATGTGGTGTTGGTATCAAAGGCTATGATGATGTAGTTGTAGGTGATGTTATCGAAACATTTAAAAAAGTTGAACAAAAAATCTCTTTATAATGAGAATGAAATTTCTTGCCGATAGGCAAAGCTTTAGTGAGAGGAATTTTACAAAGAATTTACTTCTTTGTAAAAGGAGACAGATATGACAGATGCACAAATAAAGCTTAAAAGGACCGACTCTATACTAGCAGAGTTGATCCCTGAAGCTCTTTCGCAATTAAATGACAACCGTTTACATGAGTTAGATATCATTGAAGTTAGGTGTTCTCGTGGTCGTGATGATGCTAAAGTTTATGTAGATCCTAGTTACTTTAGTGATGAAGAGAAGAGAGTTTATCTAAAGCAGTTAAAAAAAGCTCGTCCAATTATAGAAGATTATTGTAAAAAAGATCAAGGTTGGTTTCGTTGTCCTAAGCTTGTTTTTGAGTTTGATGAACATTTAAAACAAGCTCAAAATATAGATGAACTTTTCAAAAAAATAGCAAATAGATAGGAATGAAATGAGTTTAGAAAAAGATATAGAATCTCTTGTAAAATCTGTTGGTATGGAACTTTATGAGATTTCAACTGTTAGTGAATTTGATGAAACTATATATAGAATTTCTGTAATTTCAAGTGAATTTGAAGATGGCAAAAGAAAACCAGTTTCATTGGATGCTTGTGCAGAACTTAGCCGTTTAATCTCTCCACTTTTAGATGTAACTCCACCAGTTTCTGGTGATTATCGTATGGAAGTTGGAAGCCCAGGGATTGAGCGAAAGCTTAAAAGTATAAAAAACTTTGAATTATCTGTAGGTGAAAAAGTACAACTTGGTTTTTCTAATAGAGACAAGATAAAAGGAACTCTTAAAAAAGTTGAAGGTACTAAAATCTTTGTTGATGTAGATGGCAAAGAAGAAGTTGTAGAGTTTGGGGAAATAGCAAAAGCTAAAACATACTTTGAATGGTAATAGATAACAATTTTTTTATGTCTCTTGCTATAAAAGAGGCTTGGAAATATCAAGGGCTTACATATCCTAATCCTGCTGTTGGTTGTGTAGTTTTAGGCTCTTGTGATGAGATACTCTCTATTGAGGCTCATCAAAAAGCAGGGCAACCTCATGCTGAAGTAAATGCACTTAAGAGTGCTTACTTTAAACTAACAAAAGATAAAGATATACTCACTTTAACTTCATCACAAGATATACATACTTTTCTTTTAAAAAATCATAATGAGATATTTAAAGATTGTTCTATTTATACTACTTTAGAGCCTTGCTCACATATAGGAAAAACTCCATCTTGTGCCTCTCTTATATCTCAACTAGGTATAAAAAAGCTTTTTGTAGGTTCTAAAGATTTTAATAAAATAGCTTCAAAAGGTAATAAGATAGTTAAAAATGCAGGTATTGAAGTGGAAAATGGTATATTAGAAAAAGAGTGTGATGCATTATTAGAACCTTTTAAAAAGTGGCAAAAGAAAAATTTTGTATTTTTTAAAATGGCTCAAAGATTTGATGGCTCAACTGATGGAACTGTAAGCTCTCTTGAATCAAGAAAAAATGTTCATGTTATGAGGGATGTTTGTGATCTACTTGTTATTGGTGGAAATACAGTAAGAGAAGATAGACCAACATTAGATGCTAGACTTGTAGATGGAAAAGCACCAGACATATTGATAATCTCAAGACAGAAAGAGTTTGATAAAACGATACCACTTTTTAATGTAAAAGATAGAAAAGTTTTTATAGAAAGTGACTTTAAAATTTTAGATAATTATAAAAATATAATGATAGAGGGAACAAAAAATATGTACGAACTCTCAAAAAATTATATAGACTATTCTCTTTTTTATATAGCTAGTGATTTTGAAATTTTAGATATGAATAAAAATACAGAAGATATGATTATATGGGGAAGAAAATATAAATAAATCAGTTGTTTATATTTTCCTCTTTTTCTTGTATAGTTAAAAGTTCTTCAACTTTTTCTTCATAAAGTTCTTCTAACTCTTGAAGTTCTTTAGCCAATTTACTTAGACCTATCTCCTCATAACATTTTGGGTCTGCTAAGCAGTTGTTTTTTTCATCTATTTTTGCTTCTAGTTCATCGATCTCTATAGGTAGTTTTTCTAAAGCTATTTTTTCTTTGTAAGTTAGTTTTATAACTTTTTCTTTTTCTCGTGGTTTTGGTTTTTCTTTTTTAATCTCTTCTTCCATACTATCTAACTCTTGAAGCTCTTTTTCTATCTCAAGATATTCTGAATAGTTTTGATAGCTCTCTTCTATAGTTTTATCTTTTTTAAATATAAAAAGTTTTTTAGCAATTTTATCTACAAAATATCTATCGTGACTAACAATTATAACAGCTCCACCAAAGTTTGTAAGTTGCTCTTCTAAAATGTTGATGGTTGGTATATCTAAGTCATTTGTAGGTTCATCAAGTATAAGGATATCTACATTTTTTGTAAAGAGTAAAGCAAGTGCTACACGGTTTTTTTCTCCACCACTTAAAACTCCTATCTTTTTATCTAAAAACTCACGAGGAAATAAAAAGTTTTTTAAGTAACCATAAACATGAAGATTTTTTCCTCTTACTTCAACTCTATCTCCACCTAGTGGACAAAAAGTCTCAATTAGATTTTTATCATCATCTAGCATCTCTCTATGTTGATCAAAATAACCTATACTAAATTCACCTCTTTTTATAGTTCCACCTGTTGGTTTTATACGACCGAGTAAGGCTTTTAATAGTGTAGATTTCCCACTACCGTTTGGTCCAACTATAGCTATAACATCCTTTTGTAAGATGCGAGTGTTAAAGTCTCTTAAAAGTTCTTTGTTACCAAGAGTAAGAGACAAATCTTCAACTTCAAAAAGCATTTTTTGTTTATTTACACTTTTGTCACGATTGAAATGTTTTGCTTCCCTTTGCAACTCTACTGACATTTTTCTTATCTGGGCAGGATTTGTTTTTGCATCTTCACGAAGTTGCATAAGTCTCTCTTTTCTACCCTCATTTCTTTTAAGTCTAGCACGAACACCACGAGCATACCATTCATTTTCTCTTTTTAATAGTCCTAGTAGATTTTCGTGTTGTTTTTGTAGTGTTCTTAGGTATTCAGCTTTTTGTGTTAGATAGTTGCTATATCCTCCTGAGTACTCTTTTAATGAACAGTTTTCAACTTCTACACTTTTGGTAGCTACTTTATCTATAAAATATCTATCGTGAGATATAAAAACAAGTGTGAATCTTTCTTTTAATATTAACTCTTCTAAAAATTCAACCATATAAACATCAAGATGATTGGTAGGCTCATCTAGTAGCAGTATATCTGGTTTTTGAAGAAGCAAAGATGCAAGGGCTACTCTTCTTTGTTCTCCACCACTTAAAAGGGCTACTGGTTTATGCTCATACTGTTTTAATTGAAAGTGTTGTATAATTCGCTCTATCTTATCATCTAAGTTCCAAGCACTATGATGGTCTATGTAGTTAGATAGTTTTTGATGTTCATCTAGTAGTTTTTTATCATCAAAATTTTCAGCTAAAAGGTGTGATATCTCATTGTATCTATTTTTTGCTAGATTTATCTCTTTTAGACCAGCTTCTACAGCTTCTCTTACACTTTGTCCATCTTCAAACTCTGGTTTTTGTGAAAGCATCTTTATCTCTAAATTTTGACGGACTATTCTTTTTCCATCATCTTGTTCAAGAGTACCATTGATTATCTTCATTAGTGTAGATTTACCGCTACCATTTTTACCGATGATAACGATTCTTTCACCCTCATCAACATGAAAATTTATATTTGTAAGAATTTTTTGTGCTTCATAATGTTTTGAGATATTTAAGAGATCTATAAGTGCCATAGTGGATTATTCCTAAAAGTAGATTTTATAAAAAAGGGAAAAATCCCTTTTTGTTTACGATTGTAAAGAGTTTAGTTGCTCTAAAACTTTCTCTTGTTTAACTTTAGCATCTGCTAAACCTTCACGGTTTTTAGCTAAAACATCTTCAGGTGCATTTGCTACAAATCTTTCGTTGTTAAGCATACCATTAAGTTTAGCTATCTCTTTTTCAAGTTTTTCGTTTTGTTTTGTAAGTTTGTTGATGATAGAAGTCAAATCAATGCTATCAGTTGGTATAAAAGTCTCACAATACTCTGCAATATCACTTACAGAGTTTTCTATCTTAGTATCAGTAAATTCTACATCATCAACTTTTGCAAGTTTTAATATGAAAGGAAGCATCATCTCTTTGTCTTTATCTGAGATATTGTCGATTTTTACATAAGCTTTTGCTATCTTTTGATTTGCTAAGTCAACTAAAACTTTTGCACGACGGATAGATACGATAGCATCCATTATAACATTGAACTTATCTTCCTCTTTTCTTCTTTTTGTTTTAGTTGGATAGCTCATAACCATAATCGACTCGCTATCTTGTAGAGTTGTACCACTAAGCTCATGGTAAAGATACTCTGTAACAAATGGCATAAATGGGTGAAGTAGTTTCATAGCCTCTTTAAATACAGCTCCAAGCTCAACGATAGAGCCTTTATCAGCCTTACTTAGCTCAATCCCCCAACCACAAAACTCATTCCAGATAAATCTATAAATGATAGTCGCTGCATCATTAAATTTATATTCATCAAATGCACCGCGTACCTCTTTTGTAGCTTGATTTAGTCTTGAAGCCATATACTTACCAAGGTCTGTTTTTAAACAAAAACCTTTTAAGTCTGGGAAAGTATCTACATTCATCTGCAAGTATTTAGATGCATTGTAAAGTTTGTTTGTAAAGTTACGGTTTTGCTCCAATTTATCTGTACTCATTCTTATATCACGACCTTGAGCAGCACTTATAGCTAGAGTAAATCTTAATATATCAGCAGAGTATTTATTTACCATATCAAGAGGATCAATTACATTTCCTTTTGACTTACTCATCTTATCGCCTTTTTCATCTCTTACTAAGGCATGAAGATATATATGATTAAATGGAAGCTGTCCGTTAAAGTTCTCACCCATCATCATCATTCTAGCAACCCAGAAGAAAAGTATGTCAAAACCAGTTATCAGCAAAGTATTTGGATAAAAATCTTTCATATCATCTGATTTGAAAAGTTTGTCCATCTCTACATCGCCATTTCCCCAACCAAGTGTACTAAATGGCCATAGTGCAGAAGAGAACCAAGTATCAAGTACATCAGGGTCTTGAGTTAGGTTTTTAGAAGCACATTTTGGACAAGCAGATGGGTTATCCTCTTGAGAAGCAAACTCATGGTTACAATCATCACAGTAAAATACAGGTATGCGATGCCCCCACCAAAGTTGGCGAGAGATACACCAGTCTCTTAAATCTCCCATCCAAGAGTTATAAGAGTTTATCCAATGTGGAGGGAAGAACTTAGCTTCCCCATTGTTAGTTTTCTCAATCGATTTATCAGCTACTTGACTTTTTACAAACCATTGTTTTGAGATATAAGGCTCAACTATGTTTTTGCATCTGTAACAGTGTCCAACTTGATGTTTATGCTCTTCTATCTTTACGATAAATCCCTCTTCTTCAAGTCTTTTTACGATTATATCACGAGCTTCAAGTCTCTCTAGCCCTTTAAACTCTCCAGCATAATCGTTTAGTATCCCTTTTTCATCAAAAACAGTTATAAACTCTAAATCGTGTCTTTTTCCAACTTCATAGTCGTTTTGGTCGTGTGCTGGTGTTACTTTTACTACACCTGTTCCAAATTCCATATCAACATGCTCATCAGCGATGATTTTAACAGTTCTATCAAGTAGTGGTAATTTTATCTCTTTACCTATGATGTTTTTGTATCTTTCATCTTCAGGATGCACCATTACAGCAGTATCACCGAAATATGTCTCAGGTCTAGTAGTAGCTACTTCAACACTTCCACTGCCATCAGCAAAAGGGTAAGTTATATGGTAAAATTTACCATCGTGGTCTTCGTGTTCAACCTCTATGTCAGATAATGCACCATCGTGTGTACACCAATTTACCATATAATTCCCACGAACTATAAGACCCTCATTGTAAAGATGAACAAAAGCTTCTTTTACAGACTTTTGAAGCCCCTCATCCATAGTAAATCTCTCTCTATCCCAAGCAGGACTTACACCCATCTTGCGAAGTTGTTCTGTCATAATTCCAGCAGATTCCTCTTTCCAAGCCCAAGCTCTCTCTAGGAATTTTTCACGACCTAATTCCTCTTTAGTTGTTCCCTCAGCTAGAAGTTGTTTTTCAACTACATTTTGAGTAGCAATTCCTGCATGGTCAGTTCCTGGTTGCCAAAGAGTTTTGTAACCATCCATTCTTTTGTATCTTGTTATGATGTCTTGAAGTGTAAAAGTAAGTGCATGACCTATATGTAAGCGACCCGTTACATTTGGTGGTGGCATCATTATAGAGAAGTTTTTTCCCTCTTGTTGGATAGATTTGTTTCCATCTACCTCAAAGTATTTTCTATCTTCCCAAATTTTGTAAAATTTGTTTTCTATCTCTTGTGGTTCGTATGACATATAATCGCCTTGAAAATTGTAGTTTTATTTTCGCGATTATATCTAAAATGGGCTTAAATACCAGTTACTATCTTTTTAATTTGAGTTTTATCTCTATACATATTTTTATCCGCATAGTCTATGATATTGTTTAAATAATCATCTTTTTTAAATTCTTGTACACCATAAGAAAAACTAACTTTAAAAGCTGCATCTTTAATTTTTAAATTTTTATTGATGATAGAGTTTCTTATAGCCTCTAGTCTTTTTTCTGCAATCTCTTTTGGAGTGTCTTTTTTAAAGATAATTATAAACTCATCTCCACCATAACGAACAACAATCCCTTTTGCCTTTTGCAGTTGAGCAGCTATATATATAAGAACTTTATCTCCAACTATATGTCCGTGTGTATCGTTTATATCTTTAAAATAATTTAAGTCTATAATAGCAAGTGTTCCTGAAATCTTAAATTTTCTTTCCTCTTCTAGGACATTGTCTTGAAGCCATTTTCTGTTGTTTACATTTGTTAAGCCATCTTTATAAACTGTTTTCCTAAGTAATTCAACTTCTTTTTTTAACTCTTCTGTTTCGTGCAAAGCTTCATTTAGTAAGTCTGTATCTTGCTCTTTTATAGCATTTATAGCTTTATTTGTTGAGCTATTTAGTTGATTTACATTTTTAGTAGCTCTAGCTTGTAGATCTTTGATATTCTCACACTCTCTATCAAGTAGATCTTTTGCTAATTTACATTCATCATCCATACTTAAGTTATGTGAAGATGAAAATTTCTCAAAAAAAGAAGCATACATACTAGGAGTTACTATATCCATAGAGTCGATTAAGTTTTTTGTATCATTTGTAATAATTTTTAATATATCGTCAGACATATAAAACCTTAATATATAATTTATGTTGTATTCTATCACACAATAGATAATATTTGTTATAATTCTACATAAGAGGAGTATATTTGCCATTAAGTCGTTTAAATAAGGAACAGTATCAAGCTGCAACATCAAATAACAAACAAAATCTTATCATTGCATCTGCTGGAACAGGTAAAACATCAACTATTGTTGGTAGAATTGGTTATCTCTTACAAAATAGTATAAAACCTGAAGAGATTTTACTTTTAACATTTACAAATAAAGCTGCAGCTGAGATGGTTGCTCGTGTTGCTGAGTATTTTGGTAATGCTATAGCTTCAAAGATAGAAGCAGGTACATTTCATGCAGTTAGTTATAGATGGTTAAAAAAACAAAATCATAGAGTTGTTTTAAAGCAACAAAGGGAGTTAAAAACACTTTTTCGCAGTGTATTTGAAAAAAGGTCTTTTCATAATATAGAAGCAGAAGTTGCACCTTATGGTGGAAACCATCTTTATGATGTTTATTCTTTTTATCAAAATACAGAGTTAAATAGAGATTTTGAAGAGTGGATTATAGATAAGTATCCAGAACATGAACTTTTTGCTATGATATATGCTGATGTTGTAGATGAGTTTGAAGAGTTAAAAAAAGAGTATGGATTTTTAAACTTTAATGATTTACTTTTACAGTTTCGCGAACTTGCTAAAACAAAAGAATTGGGATACAAAGAAGTTTTAGTAGATGAGTATCAAGATACAAATGCACTTCAAGGTACACTTATAGATGCTATGAACCCACCATCACTTTTTTGTGTTGGAGACTATGACCAAAGTATATATGCTTTTAATGGTGCAGATATCTCCATCATAGGAACTTTCAGCAAAAAATATCCAGATGCAATAGTTCATACTCTTACAAAAAATTACCGTTCATCAGCACCTATACTCTCACTAGCATCAAGAGTTATACAGCATAATGAAAGGATATATCCTAAAAAACTTGAAGTTACAAGGACTAATTCTGCACAAGCACCTAAGTTGTTAGCTTTTGATGAGTTGTTTGACCAATACCATGCTATGGCTTTTGCTATAAGAGATACTCAAACACCAAATGAAGAGATAGCAGTTATATTTAGAAACAACTCATCTGCTGATGGTATAGAAGTAGCACTTCGTGAGTTGGATATCCCCTGTAAAAGGAAAGGTGGAACTAGTTTTTTTGATGCAAGAGAGGTTAAAGCTGTACTTGATTTTTATACATTGCTTGTAAATGAGTCTGATATGATGGCTTTTATACACCTTTTTGAGTTTGCTCGTGGCATCGGTAGTGCTATGGCAAAAGAACTTTATATAGCACTAAAAACATTGGGTCATGGAAAGTTGTTTTATGGACTTTATGCACCTGATGAGTCTATAAAAAATCCATTTGAGAAAAGAAAGTTAAATCATCAGTTAGGTCTTTTTGATGATTTTTTAGAACTAGGTGCAGTTGGAAAGTTTGCAAAACTAGGCTTTGAAGATAAGTTTATGAAAAATCCAATACTAAAGCATCCAAAACTTACAAAAGATTCTGCTACATTTTTATATAATTTTTATACATTATACAGGGATATAAAAGGTATTAATCATCCTAGAAGTATTGTAAAAAAGATAGCTAATTCTGAAGTTTTTAAGTATATAAGTGAGTCTTTAGCATCTAAAAGAGCTCAGTTAAAAGATGGTAGTATAGATGAGGTTCAAAAAGAGGAAGCATTGATTCGTATAAAAAGAAAAATGGTTTTACTTGAAGAGTTGTCTATACCATATAATGAACACGAAAGATTTTTAAATGCTATGATTTTAGGTTCATCAGATTTAACTCAAGGGGAGGGGGTAAATCTTCTTAGCATTCATGCTTCAAAAGGTTTAGAATACAAAGAGGTTTATGTGGTTGATTTGATGGATGGAAGATTTCCAAACAGAAAACTGATGCAAAGGGGTGGTTCACTAGATGAAGAGAGAAGACTTTTTTATGTAGCAGTTACTAGAGCTAAAGATGTACTCTATCTTAGTTATGCAAAATATGATAAGATAAAAAAGATAAACTTTGTGCCTTCTCAATTTTTATATGAAGCTGGATTAGTTCCAAAAGATGAACAGTATAAAAAGTTAGTTATGAAAGATTCTCAAGACGAACTTTCCTAACTTCACTAAAATAAGTATGACCAAGATATATAACAAAAAATACAGATGCAAAAAAGATTAAAAACGGTATAAGAGATATTATGTATAAAAATGCTGTTTTTGCTCTTATGTTATTTGCACTAAAGTATTTTATCTTTTTGTATTCCTCTTTTGTGCATATAGCAGAACTTATATCATAAGTCATCATCTTATGAAAGAAGTAGTAAAGTGGTAGATTAAAAGCTACTATATTTGCAACTGGTATAAAGTACAAAGGTACAAGTAAAAAAAACATCATAACCATAAAAAAAGCCCATTTTATAGTTAAAAAGATAGATTCAGCTACATTTGAGTACCCAATCATCTCAACATCCCTATAGTGCCTTTGTTGCAACTCCCTTAGTATAAGCGGTGTTAAAAATCCTATAACAATAACAGAAACAAATATAGAGATATAAAGCATAAAAAAACTACCAATGGTATATACCAAAAATGATGCTATCCAAGAGGTAACAGTATAATGCATCAAGAACTGTATGATAGAACTACCCGCCAATGTTGCTTGAAAACTATCTGTATGTGGGATGCCGTTTTGCATAGTTGTCTCAGTGGTTGAAATATCCACAGTTCCTAGTTGCTCTAACCCCATACCAGCTAAAACAAAAAAACTTACATAAATGATAAGCATACTTATGATAAAAGGTAAAAGAGAGTACTTTAACATTTTTGCACTAAAGAGGTCTTTTAAACTTTTTGTAAGTAGATTTTCTTCATACATAATTTTTTACTCCATATTTTTTGTTATATCTTTGGCACATACATATCCACTAGCCCAAGCCCAAGCGAAGTTGTAACCACCCCGTTTGCCAACTACATCTAAAACTTCTCCACAAAAGTAAAGATTTTTTTGTTTTTTTGATTGCATCGTTTTTTCATCCACTTCATAAGTATCTACTCCGCCACCAGCAACCTCTGCATATCTAAAACCATGAGTATCTTTTACCTCAAATCTCCAATCTAGCATCTTGTTTGCTATCTTTTTGCTTAGTTTTGTATTTATATCTTTTGTTTTGTTTGGTATGTTTAATTCTTCTAAGATGCCATTTGCTATCTTTAATGGTATAAGTCCAACTAAGATATCTAAGATGGTAAAATCTGTCATATTTTTTGAGATGTTAAGTATATGAGAAGAGAGTTTTTGCATTGTAAAGTTTGGAAGTAGATTTATAGATATATCAACAGCTTCATAGTTTAACAAAGCGATACTTGCATCACTAGATATATCTAAAATAGCAAACCCAGATACTCCATAGTTAGTAAAAAGTATGTCACCTTTTATGGTGCTTTCTTTTTTATGGTTGATTAGAAGTGTAACTTCAGCATCAAGTTTTGCACCTGTCATCTTTGGTGCTATATTTGAGTTTAGTTCAAACTGAACTAAAGATGGATAAGTTGGTATGATGTTGTGTGAAAACTCTTTTGCAAACTCTAATCCATCATTACACCCACCAAGATGTTCACCAGCTTGTGAGCCTGTTGCAATTACCACTTTATCATACTTTTTAAAAAGTTCTTTTAT
>JAMOQV010000194.1 GCA_027068615.1 Helicobacteraceae bacterium
ATTAAAGCTTTCATAATATAAACCTTTTTTTAATATATTTAGTTATCTGTTTATATTATTCAGTTTGAAAGCTTTAAAAGTGCTGAAATAGCTTAATTTTCTTTTTTTGGTAAGAAACTAGCTATAGTCTCAGCCACACCATATTTAGAATCATCTGGTAGAACTATCTGTGCAGCTGTTTGATTATCTGTATTAAAGATAAGTGGACCTATAAAGTTTATAGCTGAATTTTCTATAGGTATCTGAGTTACAACTATATTTAAAATAAGTAAGTTTGAATTTTCATCTATTTCCATTAACTCTTTAACTTTATCAGGAACTTCAAAATCATACTCTCTTAACACAAATGGATTTATAAGAGTAAAAGATATATGTTCATCTTCACAAGATGTCATCTTCATAAAAATATCATCTATCTTTTTTAATTCTACTTGTTTTAAATCATCAAACCCTAAAAGAGGTACTTTCATATCAAACTTCATAATAAACCTTTTTTCAAATTATATAACTATAACATTTTAAACCTGAGTTCGACAATAAAATACTCAAAGATAGGGTAAATAAATGGTGAGATTTTAAAAAATATACTCAAAAACCTAGCCTTAGCTAAGTTGTGAGGATACTTTTTAAAAGATTGCCATTTAGTTGCCCTATATTTGAGTATTTTTATTGTCGAACTCAGGTTTTAAGCATAAAATATACCTATTTTGCTAGAATAACAAAATATTTAAATTAGGAAACAATTATATGAAAATAATGATTAATATTGCAATAGTAATGCTTAGTATATCCTTTATATTTACCGGATGTTCAAAAAAAGTTGAAGAATATAACAAACCAGCGATGTATTGGTATGCAAAAATGATAAAAGCTGTATCAAATGGTGATCTTGAAAAAGCTGATAGTTTTTACTCTTCACTTCAAGGTGAGCATATCTCATCACCTCTTCTTCCAGAAGCAACAATGATTTTGGCTATAGCACATATGCACTATGAAGAGTATATTTTAAGTGAACATTTTTTAAATGAATACACAAAAAGATATGCAACAGAAAATGAAAAAGAGTTTGCAGACTTTTTAAAAATAAAAGCTATATATAAAGCATTACCAAATCCAAGAAGAGACCAAGTTCTTATGATAGATGCTATAAAAAAAGCTAAAAAATTTAAACAAACTTATCCAAACTCTATGTATATGGGTATAGTTGACACTATGATTACTAGATTGGAATTAGCAGAGGCTGTATTAAACGAAACAATAGCAAGGCTTTATGAAAGACTAGATAAACCACTCTCAGCTAAATATTACAGAGAATTAACACCACAATCTTGGATCGATTTTAAAAACTTAAAAAGAGCCAACTCTCTGTGGTATCGTGAATTGTTTGAAGGTGATGGTACAGATAGTTGGTATGCATTTATGATACCAGATACTCAAAGTGTTGTATCAAGAAATACAAATAGCGAAAATAAATCAGAAAATAAAGAAGCAAAATCACACTGGTACTCAGACTGGTATAAAGGTTTTATAAGTGAAGATAGTGATAAAGATAAAAATGAAACAACAGAAGAACAAGAACCTATAGATGAACACTCTTCTGAACAATTACCATTAGATTAGGAGTCATAAAATGAATTTAAATGATTATGCAGAATTTCCAGCAGATATACCAGTTATAGCAGAGGATGAACTTTTTTTATATCCTTTTATGATATCTCCAATCTTTTTAAGTGATGAAAACAATATAAAAGCTATAACTAAAGCTATAGATGAAAACTCTTTAGTTGTAGTTTGTCCAACAAAAGAAGATAAAGATATAAAAGATGGTTACGAGGCTATATACGATGCTGGTGTTGTTGGTTCTATAATGAGAAAAGTAGCTCTTCCAGATGGTAGAGTAAAGATTCTTTTTCAAGGTTTAGCAAAAGCTAGAACACTTTATGAAGTAGATACAAATCCACTTATAGTTCGTGTTGATGTTATAGAAGCCGTGGATAAAGAGCCTACAAAAACAAATGCTATCTTAGAGATAGTAAGGGAAAAAGTAAAAGAGTTATCTAGTGTTAGTAACTATTTTCCAGTTGATTTGTTAAGAACTATAGAGGAAAACAATGACCATACAAGGATTATCGACCTTATATGTTCAACTGTAAAACTAAAAAAAGAACAAGCCTATAAGATGTTTATAGAAGAGGATGTTGAAAACAGACTTTTTATGCTTGTTGATTATCTAGTAGAAGAGATAGAAGCAAATAAACTTCAAAAAGAGATAAGAGGAAAAGTTCATTCCCATATAGAAAAAGTAAATAAAGAGTATTTTCTAAAAGAACAACTAAAAGAGATACAAAAAGAGTTGGGTGTAGATACATCAAGAGATGAAGAGATAGAAGAGTATCGTAAAAAACTAGAAAGTAAAAAGTCAAAATTATCAGAAGATGCATACAAAGAGATAAAAAAACAGATAGATAGATTTGCTAGAATGCATCCAGACTCTTCAGATGCTTCTATGACACAAACATATCTTGAATGGGTTTTAGAAATACCATTTGGTGAGATATCTAAAAAAGCATTAAAAATTTCAAATGTTGAAGAACAACTTGACAAAGACCACTACTCACTTAAAAAACCAAAAGAGAGAATTATAGAGTATTTTGCAGTAAAAGAGCTTATGGAACTTCGTGGCATCTCAGATAAAAATAAATCTGGTGCTATACTTTGTTTCTCAGGACCTCCAGGTGTTGGTAAAACTTCACTTGCAAACTCTATAGCATCTGCACTAAAGAGACCACTTGTTCGCATAGCTTTAGGTGGACTCGAAGATGTAAATGAACTTAGAGGTCATCGCCGTACTTATGTTGGAGCGATGCCAGGTCGTATAACACAAGGGTTAATCGATGCTAAAAAGATGAATCCTGTTATAGTTTTAGATGAGATAGATAAAGTTAGTATGTCGCATCGTGGTGATCCAACTGCTGCACTCTTAGAGATACTAGACCCAGAACAAAACAGTGAATTTCGTGATTATTACTTAAACTTTGATTTGGATTTGAGTAATGTTATATTTATAGCTACGGCAAATGATGTCTCTCGCATCCCATCTCCACTTCGTGACAGAATGGAATTTATAAGTGTAAGTTCATACACGCCACAAGAAAAGTTTGAGATAGCAAAAAGATATTTAATCCCTCAAGAGCTAAAAAAACACGGACTTAAAAAGAGTGAAGTTAGCATCACAAAACCAGCATTAAAAGAGTTAATCCACTCATTTACAAGGGAAGCTGGAGTTAGAAACCTAAGAAGAAAACTAGCAACTATGAGTAGAAAAGCTGCAAAAGAGTTACTAGAGGATAGTTCTAAAAACAAGATAACCATAGGTATAAAAAACTTAAAAGATTACTTCGATAAGACAGTATTTGAGATAGAAAAAGCTTCAAAAACTCCTGTTATTGGTGTTGTTAATGGTCTTGCTTGGACAGCTGTTGGTGGAGATGTTTTAAAACTTGAAAGCATCCGTATAAAAGGTAAAGGCAATTTACAACTAACGGGTAGTCTAGGTGATGTGATGAAAGAATCAGCAAGAATTGCTTTTAGTGTTGTAAAAACTCTTATAGATACTAAAAAACTAGATATAAATGAAGACAATATACCTAAAACAGTAAAAGAAATAGAAGAAAATCTACAATTAGATGCTAGTGAAGTTTATAAAAGATATGACTTACATATACATGTACCAGATGGAGCAACACCAAAAGATGGTCCAAGTGCTGGTATAGCTATGGTAAGTGTTATAGCTTCTATCCTAAGCTCTAAAAAAGTTCATCCAGATATTGCAATGACTGGAGAAGTGTCTTTAACAGGAAATGTACTACCAATAGGTGGTTTAAGAGAAAAACTTATAGCAGCACATAAAGCTGGTATGACAAAAGCTCTTATCCCTGCTAAAAACTACGAAAGAGATTTAGAAGATATCCCAAAAGAGGTAAAAGAAGCATTAGAGATAATCTCTGTTAACAGAATAGAAGAGGTTTTAGAGTTAGTTCTTATCAAATAAAAGAACT
>JAMOQV010000195.1 GCA_027068615.1 Helicobacteraceae bacterium
TATCTACCATATAAGCATACATAGGTATATAAACAAGTGTTAAAAGTGTACCTATAAGTAGTCCACCTATGGCAACATCAGCTAGTGGGCTTAATCTCTCTAGCCCTACAGCTTGTTCTAGTGCTATTGGTATCATACCCGCTATCGTTCCAAATGCTGTCATCATAACTGGGCGAAATCTTACCGTTACACTATCTATAGCACTCTCAAATGGAGTCTCCCCCTTACTTCTGTGCATCTGATAAAAGTCTATAAGTAAAACTGCATTTTTTATGATGATACCAAAAAGTAAAAGTATCCCTAAAAGGCTAGGCATACAGCTAGGTTTATCAAACACAAGCATACCCCAAGAAGCACCGATAAGAGATAAAGGAAGTACAAATATCATAATAAATGCCATCCTAACAGACTTATAAATAGCTATCAAACTCATCAAAAGAACAATTACACCCAAGCCTATCGCTTTTAGCATCCTTTTAAAACTATCATTTATTTGTGCTATATCACCTGCTTGAGTTACTATAAATTCACTTGATTTTACATTTTTTAAAGCATCTATAGTATCTGTTGTTAGATGTGTTACTGGTCGTTTTGCTCTATAACCATTTACATCTAATGAATACATCATATTGTTTCTCTCGATTTTAGAGTATGTTAAACTCTTTTTAATCGTAGCTATTTGAGAAAGTGGAATTTGCCCATTTTTTGTTGTTATAGGTAAAAGTTTTAGAGTTTCTAAGTTTTTAGTAAATCTACTCTTTAGATACAATCTTACAAGTTGAGTATTCATAGATTCTAAGTTAGCATTTAGTGAAACAACTTCCCCTTTTATAGGTAGTTGCATCGCTATATTAAACGGTGTGATGCCATATCTTAGGGCTTTATTTCTATCTACATCTATGATGTACTCAGTTGAGTCTTTAGCCCAACTAGTAGAAACAGAAGTTAAACCCCTTACTGTTTGCATCGCTTTTTGAACATCTTTTGCATAATCATCCATACCCTCTATAGTAGGAGCAGATATACGAGTATCTACTGTTGCTTTAACACTTGAAACTGCTGTCGCACCAAAGTCATAAACATCATTTCGTTTTAACCCTTGAAGTTTTGACAATTGTCCTCTAACCATATCTTCAAGTTCCCAAAGAGTTTTATCTCTTTTAAATCTATTTACTGCATTTATAGTTATCGTTGCTTCTGCTGGTAAGTTACCACTACCAAGACTTAAAACACCAGCTTCACTACCAAATGCTATGGAACTTCTTGTAACCCACGGTTGTTTATCTAACCATACTAAAAATGGTTTTAATCTTTTTTGAGCTTCATCTACTGTACTATTTGCACTAAAAGATATTTGAGCTTTTATGATACCTGTATCCATCGGTGGCATCGCATCTCTACCTATGGTTGGCATAACATTTTTCATACTAAAAGCTAAAAATGCTACAACACCTATCGTTAGTATTATCCGTCGTGGGTATTTCCAAAAACTAGGTGGATTTGAAAACTTTAAAATCCCCTCATAAGGTTTTACAAGTCTTCCTATGGTATTTTGATACAACCACTCAAACCACATCTCAACTTTTGTCTTTTTAACACCATTTTTATATAACCAAGCAGATAAAAGTGGTATAAAAGTTATAGATAAAAAGTAACTAACAAAAAGTGCAATAACCAAAGTCTCTATAAGTGGCTTAAAGATTTTTTCAGGAAATCCACCAACAAACATAAGTGGAAAAAGTATAGCAACAGTAGCTAAAGTACCTGCAAATACTGGACTTAAAACCTCTTTAGTACCATTTTTTATAGCTGTTTGTAAATCCTCTTTGGTCTCAACAAGATGCCTTTCTATATTTTCAAGAACAACAACGGCATCATCTGTTAACATACCAAGAGCTAAGATTATAGCTGTATATATAACTATATTTAACTCTCCACCCATAAGCCAGATGATGGCTATAGTTGTAAAAAACACCATAGGTATAGAAAGTCCAGCAGCGATAATCGCTCTAAAGTTACCTAAAAATATCATTATGATTATAAGTGTATAAAATATAGCATCTCTTAAAGCTTCTAGCATATTATCATTGGCTTGTTCTATAAGGTCTCTTTGAGTATCACTTATCTCAAACCTTATATTTGGATACTTTTTCTCTAAAAGTTTCATCTGTTTTCTTACTGATTTACTTACATCAAGAACACTACCTTTTGGAGCTCTTTGGATAGAAAGGGCTACGGCTTCTTTAGCATTTCCTATATATCCACTTGTTCTTTTTTGATAAGCCCACTTAACATCTGCTATATCTTTTAATCTTACATTTGGTTTTATAAGTAGGTTTTGAAGTTTTAAAATATTATCTTTTTCACCATAGATTGTAACTGTGTAAAAACTATCATCACCTTTTATAAAACCAACTGGTATATCTTTGTTTTGAGATAGTATCATCTTAGATATACTCTCAAAATCAACACCATATTTTTTTGCTTTAAATGGATCGACTTCTATGTTTATAGAACTTTGATACCCTCCAAAAACCTCAACATTTCCTATGTTTTTATCACTAAGAAGTGCTGGTTTTATAAAACTGTCTGCTATCTTCCTAATCTGACCTAAATCGATAGAGGAGTTTTTAGGACTAAGTGATATAACATCAACAGGAAGTGTAAAATCCCCAGCTGTATAAATAGCAGAATTTAGTCCTGCTGGTATATTTGCCTTGGCTATATTTAGTGCATTTGACACATCCACAGCAGCTTCATTTAAACTTTTTTTATACCCAAACTCTACACTTACAACAGAGATATTTGCAAGATTTGTACTACTTACATCTGTAACTAATGCTAGTCTTGACAACTCTTGTTCTATTGGCTTGGAAACCGTTGAAGCTACAACTTTAGCAGTAGCCCCTGGTACTTTTGTAATGATAACAACTTTTGCTGGATTTGCATCTGGGAAAAGGTTTTTAGGAAGTGTAGCTAACCCAATAACACCCATAACAAAAAAACCAGCAATGATGCTGTAAAGAAGATAAGGTCTTTTGTAAAAGTATTCAAATATCATAGTTTTCCTTATATATTTTCTATAAGCACAATTTGCTTATTATTTTTCGACATAGACAACAACTCTTTGGTAAATCCACTCTTTGAAAAAAGCATAAAATGCTTTATATCAAGATTTGATTCGATTTTAGTAGCTTTTTTCTTTAAAGCTTCTAGTATATCTATGCCCACCTTTTTATTACTGTATTTGCACTCTCCAACTATAAGAAAATCATCCCCAACACCTACGACATCTATCTCTTCATTTTTATTCCACCATCTGCCACACTTTAAAAGTTCGTATTTTTGAAAAGATGTTATATTTTGAACATTTTTACCTAGTTTAGAAGCAATATGACCTATCTTATGTTCGCCTGATGCTATAACTTCTAAGATACTAAAGTAAGTTATGCTTTCGTTTACTTCATTTTGTAGTATATATCTTGGTTCATCATAAAGATAAGCAGAACTAGAGAGTATAAGATGTATATTTTTAGCTTTTAAAATCTCATCTACAATATATTGAAATTGCGATGGCGTAGAACTATCTATCTTTGAGAGGTATTGAAACTCATCTATAACTATGATAAGCTTTTTATCATAGTTTTTAGAAACAATGTATTCAAAAAGTTTTGATATATCTGATATAACAACATTTTTTAAGAAATCATCATTAAAAAATTCTGCTATAAGTGTTTGAAACTTCTTTAGTATAACAGGCTTACTCTCTAGTGTAACTAAAAAGTATATAGCATCTTTATCTTGCATATACTTTTTAAGAAGTGTAGTTTTACCAACCCTTCTTCTTCCATATAAAACACTAAAACTAAAAGAGGTACTTTTATACTCATTTTCAAGTATTTGAAGCTCTTTTTCTCTGTTTATAAACAACTCTTTTCCTTTTAATCGTTTTT
>JAMOQV010000196.1 GCA_027068615.1 Helicobacteraceae bacterium
TTTTTTTTGTAGTTTTATTTATACATCTATCATCTATAATTTCACAATTTTTTTCTAAAAAATTCTCTAGTGAAGTTGGACTAAGCCCTAAAGTATCCAAATCAACATCTACAAAGATTGGTTTTGCACCTATATAGCTTATAGCATTGCAAGTAGCTACAAATGTAAGTGCTTGAGTTATTACCTCATCATCTTTTTTAACATCTGCTAAAAGTAAAGATATATGAAGTGCTGAAGTTCCATTTACTGTTGCTATGGCAAATTTTGAGCCAACTTTTTGTGCAAACTCCTCTTCAAATCTATCTACATACTTACCAACTGATGAGACAAATGTTGAGTCTATACAGTCATTTAGATATTTTTTTTCATTTCCTATAAACCTAGGTTCGTGTAGAGGGATAAAATCTTTTGTTTTATATATATCTTGTATAAAAGTTACTAAGTTTTGCATTACATCTTCCCATCAAGGTATTTACCAGTCTCTTTATGTGCAAAGTCAGGCAAAAGTTTAAAAAACTCTTTTACTATATCCTCTTTAGACCAAGATAGGTTTTGTTTATAAGTTATTATACTCTTTTCAAAACCTTTTAACTTTTCATCATCAAAATCCAGCTCATTTTTTATAATGCCTAGATTTTCAAATCTATCCATATCTAAAGTTTCTGCATCTGTAAAAAACTCTTCAAAATCTTTTTCCCCAGTTGTATCACTTTTAGTAAAGAGGCAAGACCACTTTCCTTGTTGTGGTAAAGTTTTTGCAAGTTCTCTTGCTTCATCTTCATCTTTACAAAGGTAAGGCTTATAACCTTTCTCTTTTAAGTATTTTACAGCTATATCTGCAAAAGAGATAAGATGTAAATCTTCACTAAGTTTAGGGAAAAATATATCTCTGTTCTCTCCAAATATACAACTCATAAGACACAACTCACCACTCTCTTGTGGTGTTACAAAGTATCTTTTTATATCGTTTGGTGCTACTATGGGTTGTTTTTTCTCTAACCTTTGGTTAAAACTGTGAAGCAAACTTCCATCAGAAAATGCAACATTGGCAAATCTTGCCATTGAAACATCTATGTTTTGAGAGTTTCTATGAACAAACATCTCCATAATTCTTTTACTTGCACCCATCATATTTACAGGGTTTGCAGCTTTGTCTGTACTTACACAAAAGTATTTTTTAGTTTTATTTTTTATGGCTTGTTTTAAAGTTTTATCTGTGTTAAAGATATTTGTCTCAATCATCCTCATAAGTGTATATGGGTCTTTTTCACTTCTAACATGCTTCAAAGCTGAAAGATTTAAAACATAGTCATACTTACCATCTTGTTTTATAAAAGCATCATATTCTAAACTTCCAATATCTAGTGCAAAAGTAGCAAACTCTCCATCTATATAACCATAACTACTTCGTATATCTCTTACAAGTTCTACCATATTGTTCTCAGATATATCTACAACATGAAGCTTTTTGGGATTTCTTTTAAATATCTCTTTTACTACGGCTTGACCAATGCTTCCTGCTCCACCTATAACTAAAAATGTTGAAGATGATACTATGCTTTTTAACTCTTTTTCATAAGTGCTTATATCTTTTTCAAAAAGCTTTTTTTTTCGTCCTATTAAATCTAACATATAATCCTAACTAATAAATATTTTATACTAAAGATTATATCAAAAATATTTCTATCATAGTTTAAAGTTTTTTAGATAAAATAGCTTTATAATTAAATTATGAGGTATTATTTATGAACTTGATTGAGGGTAAATTAAAAGTTACAAATGGTAAAAAGATAGCGATAGTAAGTACAAGATGGAATCATTTTGTAGTAGATAGGTTGGTTGAGGGTGCAAAAGATGCATTTTCTCGTCATGGTGGAGATGAAGCAGACTTAACTCATATCTTAGTTCCAGGTGCATTTGAGTTACCTATGATAGTAGATAAACTACTAGATAGTGGAAAATACGATGCTATCTGTGCTTTGGGTGCAGTTATCCGTGGTTCAACTCCACATTTTGACTATGTTTCTGCTGAAGCTACAAAAGGGATTGCGACTATGAGTTTAAAGTATCAAAAACCAGTTTCATTTGGACTTTTAACAACTGATACGATAGAACAAGCGATAGAGAGAGCTGGTACAAAAGCTGGAAACAAAGGTTTTGAGGCTATGACAGTTGTTATAGAGATGCTAGACCTTTATAAGGAACTATAATGGCAACTAGACATCATGCAAGAATGGCAGTTGTAAGCTTACTATATGCTTACGACTTAGGAAATGGAAATACATCACAACACACTTCAGAGATACTAGAAGAGAAAAAAATCAGAAATAAACAAAAAGATTTTGCACTTGATTTATATGAGGGTGTTATGGCAAATCTTGAAGCTTGTGATAAAGCTATCATAGAGCATCTAAAAGATTGGGATTTTGAAAGACTAGGAAGTATTGAGAGAGCTACACTTCGTCTTGCTGCTTATGAGATACTTTTTGGTGAGTTGGATTCTGCTGTTGTTATAAATGAAGCAGTAGAGATTACAAAAGCTTTTGGAACGGAGCAGTCTCCTAAGTTTATAAATGGTGTATTGGATGCGATAAGCAAAGATAAGTAGTTATGACTAAAGAAGCTATAAAAGAGATTGGAAAACTATTTTTTGATGCAGCAAAAATTATATTTGCAGTTGCTATTTTAACACCTTTAGTAAAAGGTTCTGAAGCTGAAATCATACCTTTTATATCTGCAACTGCGAGTGTTTTAATAGGTATAATTTTAATTAATAAAGGAACTAAAGATGAGTAGTTTAAGCATTGGTTCTTTATTTGTTGTTGTTTGTGGTATTTTTACCATACTCTATGTAAACTATACTACAAAAAAAGAACATTCACATAAAGTAAATTAGATGAAAAGATTAACAAAACAAGAGGCATTAGACTTAATCAAAAATGCTGACTTAAAAACTCTAGGTAAGATGGCAACGGCTCGTAAAAAAGAGTTGCATCCAAAGGGTGTTACAACATTTGTAGTAGATAGAAATATCAACTACACTAACATCTGTTGGGTTGATTGTAAGTTTTGTGCATTTTACAGACACGAAAAAGATGCAGATGCTTATGTACTTACTTTTGATGAGATAGATAAAAAGATAGATGAGTTACTTGAAATTGGTGGAACTCAGATACTTTTTCAAGGTGGGGTGCATCCAAAGCTAAAGATAGAGTGGTATGAAGATTTAGTTGAGCATATCCATACAAAATACCCAGAACTTACTATACACGGTTTTAGCTCGATTGAGATAGATTTTATAGCTAAAGTCTCTCGCATCTCTGTAACAGAAGTTTTACAAAGACTAAAAGCTAAAGGTCTTGCTTCTATCCCAGGAGCTGGTGCTGAGATACTAAGCGATAAAGTTAGAGATATAATCGCACCTAAAAAGATAGATAGCGATGTTTGGGTAGATATACATCGTCAAGCTCATAAACTCGACATTATGAGTACGGCTACTATGATGTATGGTACTGTTGAGAGTGATGAAGATATAGTAGAGCATTTTGATATGATAAGAAATCTTCAAGATGAAACGGGTGGTTTTCGTGCATTTATAATGTGGAGTTTTCAGTCTGATAACACAGAGTTAATAGCTCAAATACCAGATATAAAAAAACCATCTTCAAACCGTTACTTACGACTTTTAGCAGTTGCAAGATTATATCTTGATAATGTGCCAAATATCCAAAGTTCTTGGGTTACTCAAGGTGCTTATATAGGTCAGATGGCACTACATTTTGGAGCGAATGATTTAGGCTCAACTATGATGGAAGAAAATGTAGTAAGTTCTGCAGGGGCAAGTTTTGCTATGAGTAAAAAAGAGTTAATCCACCTTATAGAAGATATAGGTGAAAAACCAGCTATACGAAATACAGCTTATGAAATTTTAGAAAGATTT
>JAMOQV010000197.1 GCA_027068615.1 Helicobacteraceae bacterium
ATATATGAGTTTGAAAAACACAAAGGGTATGGAACAAAAAAACATATAGAATTTATAAAAGAGTTTGGCTATTGCCCTATCCATAGAAAAAGTTATAAGATTAAGGCACTTGAGCCAACACTCTTTTGAGGAACCATAGTTCCTCAACTTTTAAAAAATTAGAATTTTAGATTATAAACTCCATAAGCTCTATTAATATAATCATCTGTAGTTATAGGCTCTCCTATATGCCAACCACTGCCAGTATAATCATAGTCTATCATAGTATAACCAAGTCTTATAAATTGATTTAAATCTATTTGATAGATAGCATATATATCATTTACATCACCACGAGTTGCGAGTTTATTGAGTAGGTCTGAACTTCCATTTGTAAAACTATACCAGTATTTACTACCATGGTTAAACTCATATCCTAATTTAATACCGTTGCTAAAATCATATCTTGTACCTATATGGTATGCTGAACCACTATCTTTAATCAACGAAACATTTTGATTTCCTGTTAATGCACCAAAATTAACTGTTTTACCATTAGAATCTGGATTGTTCCAACCAGCAGATATAAAATAGCTTAAATTTGTTCCGAAGGCTTTATTGTTCTCAAAGTATAAACCATATAGATCCATATCTCCAAGATTTCCATTGTTTGGTGCTGTTGTGTATTGTGAATGTCCAACAAAATCAGTAGCATGAACATAACTAACCACAAATAGATTATCTCCCATAGATTTTATTGGTAAATTCATCTCATAAAAAGCACCGTAAACATTTAAGTCATCTATATCATTTTGATTTACAGTATAAGGAGAATAGTTTGTTCCCTTTTGAAAACCTTTACCATAAGCTGCACGAACAATTGGATTCATAGATGATTTTGGACTTAGTTTTGCAGTGGCAACTATACCATCAGTAGCACCATCAAATAGTAGTGATGGGTAAGTTGATTTTCTTTTGGTATTGTTAACAAGACTCATACCTGGACCATCAGAACTAGGTTGACGACCTATTGTTAAAGCTATATTATTATTTACTTTATAATCAACATAAGCTCTTTCAACAAAAAGTTCGCTACTGCCAACTGGCTTTCTTCCCTCTGCAGAATCTGTTAAATTTACACCAGAAGAATCACTCCAATTTTTGTACATAGCCAAACGACCTGTAAATTTAGTATTATCATTTATCTTTGATTCCATTGATAAGAAAAGTTTAGTTGTCCAAGTATTGTTATCACGATACTTTACACCTTGAGATTTTCCCTCAATGTTGTTAGAACTAACTTCAAACTCCCCACCCCACTTAATACGGTTCATACTAGCTTGAAACTCATTATCGTCTGCTCTTTCATTTAAAGCTTCTATCTCTTCATCTGTTGATGATTCTATTTTTGCGAGTTTCTTATCTGTTTCAACTTTTTGCATCTCTAATGCTTTTTCAAGCCTATCTAGTCTTTGTAAAACTTTATCCATATCTGCCTGTGAATATGTTTTAGCATTTATACTAACTGCTAATGAAGCTATTAAAACTGTACTTAATCCTATTTTTTTTATCATCATTTCCCCCTCTATTGACCAGCGACTGTTGCTTTGTTTGGATTGTCTGCTGCTTGTGATACTAAACACTCTTCTACTGCTTTTGCATTACCATCTTTAACTTTTCTTTTTACCCATCTTTTTAACTGTTTCATAGTTTTTACAGATGGATCAGGCACCCTTTTGTAGTTTGCCAATAATGATGCACAATCTGCATAAACAGATGTTGTTAAAAAACTAAATAAAATAGCACTTGTTATAACTATATTTCTCATTTGTTCTCCTTAAATTTTAAATTTATTAAGCCCTCGACGAAGCTCACTTGACAACTCTGATATATCTTTTACATCCTCCACTATTGAATTAACTGATTCTTTATTTTCTGTTGATAATTCAGATATTGAAAATATATTTGAAATAATATTTTTTGTATCTTCTGCTACTTGCATAGTAATAGCATGGCTTGCTTTTGCATCTGTTGCAGTTTTTACCATACCATCACTGATTATAACTACATTATTTTCTACCTCTTCACTTTCCTTAACTAACTCTTTCATAGTCGATACATTTTTATCCATTTGCGAACTAATATTTATGATAGACTCAACAATTACATCTAAAGAGGCATTTGTTTCAACAACAGATTTTTGAGTATTTTCAGCCAATTTACGAACTTCATCTGCAACTACGGCAAAACCTCTTCCATGTTCTCCAGCTCTAGCTGCTTCAATAGCTGCATTTAATGCAAGTAAATTAGTTTGATTAGAGATATCGCTTATAACCCCTATAACACTTTTTATATCATTAGCATTAGCACTAAGCTCTCGAATAGTTAAATCTAATTCTGTTTCTGCTTGCATACTATCTTTTAAATCACTAATCATTTTCTTAACATTATTTTTAGTTGCCAATAGCTTTTCAGATGAATTCTGTATATCAGTTTGAGTCATTACTGCATCATCCACAGATTTTGCCAATACTATTTGAATCTCTTCACCTTTTTTAGTAGCATTCTCAATGGAACTAGATTCATCATTTATATGTGTGTTTATTTGTCGAGTGGCAATATCAATTGCTTTAGATAATTCTACATTTTTATTTGAGATATCTGAGATAGAACCCAATAAACTTTTAACGGTTGATATAACAACATTATTTAAGATATGTTCTACATAAGAAAATTCATCTTCTAAAGGATCTACTTTTTTTGAATTTGTAAAATCAACAATACCTTCTTCGCTAGTTATTTTATTTAAATCTTTAGATAAAATCTCAAACTTCTTTTTCAGTTTTAAAACATTAAAAATTAAAACGATACCACCTACTATAGTTAATAAGATAATTGATATTGTTATTTTTAAAATTAATTCTCTTGTCTGTGTAGATTTTTCTCTCTCAAGTGAAGCTTCTTTTGCATTTTTTTTATTTAGCTCTAATGTTTTCTTTATCTCTGAAGCATATTTCTGAAAATTACTAGCTTTATCTAGTATAGCATCATTTTGATCTAATGCATTAGCAACCATATCTGAAAAAACACTACTTATAGCCTCTTGCATCTGAATGATAGCTTTTTTATTATCGTTATTTTTTAGATTATCTATAGATGCTTTTATAGCTTCATAATAACTATTTATCACTTCTGCTTTATCAGATTTTATTACCTTTTCATTCCAATTACTCAACATATTGACAATAACATCTTTTTCTTTTTTATTTTTAGGGTCTGAAGTTAAATTAACTAATTGAGTAGATATATCTCCAATAAATTCAAAACTCTCTATTAATTGGGAGCTTTCATCAATACTATCTATAAAATCATTTGAAAGATGAAGCATATTTTTATTTAAAGTAACTATATTACTAGCACTCTTTTCTAAAAGTTTAGCATTTTTTATTTCAATATCTTGATATGCACTTACATTAAAATGATAGTATAAAAATGCAAACACCGTTGCAACAGAAGAGATAAAAACCCAAGCAGAAATCAAAAAAATACTTTTTACAAATGTATATTTCACTTTAAACCTCTATGAACTAATTTTCACTTATGCTGTATTGTACTGTTTATATATTTTATACATTTTATACATTTTATACATTTTATACATTTTATACATTTTATATTATAATGTTACAAAATGAAACATTCTTTAGTTTTGAGATGCATTAAAAGCTAAAAGTGCCATCTTTTGCAAAGTTTGTTGTTTATCTTCACTTTTTTCAAGTTCTGTTAAAAAGTAGTTTTTTGTAGCATCATCTGCTATGCTAAAAACATA
>JAMOQV010000198.1 GCA_027068615.1 Helicobacteraceae bacterium
GAAACCCATACTTTCTTATAACCTTGCTAAAACAACAAAAAAACTATAACATACCAAACCTAGAAAATATGATAGTAGGAGATGAACTACTAAACACCTTTGAAGTAGAGAAACTAAAACTAGAAGTATTACTTTTTCAAGCTGGATATTTGACCATAGATAAAGCTATGCAAACCCCAATAGGTATAAAATATAAATTAAAAATACCAAATATGGAAGTGCAAATATCTCTAAATAATTTGTTCTTACAGTATCTTTTATATGACAATTTCAATGATAAAAGATTGGAATTATATGAGATACTCTTTGATACAAATATGGATGAATTTAAAGATATATTTACTTCACTGTTTGCATCTTTGGCAAACAATAACTATACAAAAAATGATATATCAAACTATGAGGGTTACTATGCAAGTGTATTTTATGCATATCTAAGTGCTAGTGGATTAGACATCATAGCAGAAGATGTAACAAATCTAGGTCGTATAGATTTAACCATAAAGATAAACAACAACATCTACATTATAGAATTTAAAGTAGATGAAAAAGATGCATTAAAACAGATAAAAGAGAAAAATTATACTCAAAAGTATCTAAATGAAGATAAAAATATATATCTTCTTGGGATAGAGTTTAGTAAGGAAGATAAAAATATCTCTAAATTTGAATGGGAAAAATATGAAAATTAATTTTATAGATAAATTTATAAAATATTTGAGTTATTTTACAGCATTTATTGTAGCTATACTTGTTTTGTTAGTAGTTTATGATGCTACTATGAGATACTTGTTTTCAACTGGTTCTATCGCTATGCAAGAGTTAGAGTGGCATCTTTTCGATGTTGTTATTATGCTTGGTATCGCTTATACATTGCATCAAAATTCACATGTTAGAGTAGATATATTTTATGCAAATTATTCTAAAAAAACAAAAGCTTTAGTTGATGTTATAGCTTCACTTTTTTTTATACTTCCTTTTTCTTTTCTTATCATATATATAGGGATTGATTTTGTTTTACTTAGTTTTTCTCAAGGGGAGATGTCATCAAATCCAGGTGGATTAGAGTATCGTTATCTTGTAAAATCTCTTTTGCCTTTATCATTTATCTTTTTATCATTGGTTGCTTCTAAAAATGTGATAGAAAATTTTAAAACTTGGAAATCATTATGATAGCTTTATCTATGTTTGTGGTAGTTTTAGCACTACTTTTAGTTGGTATCCCTGTTGCATTTGTATTTGGTAGTGTTGCACTTGGATTTGCTTTTTTTGTTCCACATATAGGGTTTGATATATTTTCAGTTTTACCATTTCGTATATTTGGGATTATGAGTAACACTACCCTTATGGCTGTTCCACTTTTTATAGCTATGGGGTTAGTGCTTGAGAAGTCGAAAATGGCAGAGAGACTTTTGGTTTCAATGAGTGCCATATTTGCTAATCTTCGTGGTGGACTTGGTGTAAGTGTAGTTTTAGTTGGAGCATTGTTAGCCGCTTCTACTGGGATAGTATCTGCTTCTGTTGTTATGATGAGTGTTATAGCTTTACCACTTATGTTAAAAGCTGGATACGATAAGTCTTTAGCATCTGGCATAGTTGCATCTTCTGGTACTCTTGGGCAGATTATACCTCCATCTATCATACTTATCATCTTAGGTGATGTTATGAATGTAAGTGTTGGTGAGTTGTTTATGGGTGCAGTTTTACCAGGGCTTTTGCTTGTTGGACTTTATATCGCTTATATCTTGATATATTCATACTTTTTACCTAGTGTTGCTCCTGTACCTAATGATATAAAAAAAGTCTCTTTTAAAGAGATAATCTTTTCTATTGTTCCACCTTTACTTTTAATGGTTGCAGTTTTAGGAAGTATATTTGCAGGGATTGCATCTCCTACTGAATCAGCTGCTTTTGGTGTTATCGGTGCAATTTTGCTTAGTATGCTTAACAAATCATTATCTTTTGAGATGATAAGATATGCATCTTTAGAGACTGTAAAACTTAGTGGTATGATATTTATGATACTTATAGGTGCTACTGCTTTTAGTTTGGTTTTTAATGAACTTGGTGGAACTGATCTTATAGTTGAGTTTTTTTCTGAAGATATAGGGGATGTTTGGGTTTTTATAGGTGTGGCGATGGTTAGTATATTTGTACTTGGATTTTTTATAGATTTTATAGAGATTAGTTTTATCGTTGTTCCTATACTTGTTCCTGTTATGGATGCTTTTGGCATCGACCCTATATGGTTTGCAGTTTTAATTGCTTTAAATCTTCAAGCATCTTTTTTAACTCCACCTTTTGGATTGTCACTTTTTTTCTTAAAAGGGGTTGCAGGTGATACTATAAAGACCACGCAGATATATAAAGGTATAATTCCTTTTATATTTTTACAGCTTTTAGGGTTGATTTTGGTTATAATATTTCCAAATTTAGTTTTTGCATTTATATAAATTAAGGATTCATAATGTGGTCATCTACTCTTGGTAAAATCAATCTATTAAATCAGATACAAATTATAATATTTGTACTTGGTTTTGCGATTGAAGCTTTTTTTGCTGGTTTTTCTATAACTCTTGTTCTTTTGACAATATTACACATAGGTTTGGCTGTTTATCTTAGGATGTATCTTTTAGTAGCTAAAAAAAGTGTTGAAAATGTTACAGAGGTTATTGTTCAAGCTAGAAATGGTGATTTTAATACTCGTGCAGACCTTATTGGTGAGGGTGAGGTTAGAGAGCTTTCTGATTCTTACAACTCTTTGATGAATCAAATCCAGCATTATATAACTTGCACTACTGGTGCTATTACAGATGCAGCAAATGGTAAATTTGGATATTTAAATAGTGTTGATGTCAATGACCTTAATCAAACATTGATAAATGGTGTAAATGCTACTAAAAATGCTGTTGAAATTATTGAAAATGGTTATAATGCAAAACAAAGAGGAGAAATGTCTGAACTTTTAGCTGATCTTGGTGGTGGTGTTGCTAGTGGAATGGGTATAGTTCAATCAAATCTTGAAGAATCAAATGATGAGATAAAACGAATAGTATTAGCATCAAATCAAACAGCAGATAGTGCAAATGAAAGTATAGATGCTGTTCATAATGTAAGTGAAAACTTTGTAAAACTTAATGAGATTATAGAGAATGTGGATAATCAAATTTCGACTTTGACACAACAAAGTGAAGAGATTACATCAGTTGTAAATCTTATAAAAGATATAACAGATCAAACAAATCTTTTAGCACTAAATGCAGCTATAGAAGCAGCAAGAGCAGGTGAACATGGTCGTGGCTTTGCCGTAGTTGCTGATGAGGTTAGAAAACTTGCAGAGAGAACTCAAAAAGCTACTCAAGAGATCAGTATAACAGTTACTACACTTCAACAAGAAACTAACTTTATACAAGAACAATCTGAAGTTATGAGTAATATCGCAAATGAATCATCTCAAAAAGTTGAAGAGTTCGCAGATACACTTAAAAAGTTTGGTAAACATTCACAAGAGACATCTATATCTGCTCAATTTATATATGATAAGATACATACGATACTTTTAAAAGTTGATCATATTTTATATAAGTCTCATGCTTATGGTTCTATCATACATGAAAAACAGATAGGTAATTTTAGTGATCATACTATATGTAGGATAGGTCAATGGTATTTTAATGGTGAAGGTAAATCAGAATTTTCTAAAACACAGTCATATAAAACACTAGATACTCATCATAAAGCAGTACACTCTTATGCACAAGAAAATATGAAATTTATAGATAATGGTACAGTTATGCAAACACAAGTTAGACCTTTAATTGTAAATAATTTTACAAAAATGGAAGAGGAAAGTAAAAAACTTTTTGAGCTTATGGATACTATGGTTTTAGAAAAATCAGGTAAAATCTAATTATGAAAGATATACTATATGCACCTTGGCGAGATGAATATGTAGCTGGTAAAAAGGTTGATGGTTGTGTTTTTTGTCATATTAGTAAATCTATAGAGGAAGATAAATCATCTTATGTTCTTTATAGAGATGAACATTGTTTTATAGTGATGAATTTATACCCATATACACCAGGGCATTTTATGATTATACCCCATACACATACTGATAAGCTTGAAGATTTAGATGAAGAGAGTTGGCTTCACATCACAAGATTAGCTCAAAAAGGTGTAAAGATGCTAAAAGAGGTTTTAGGTGCTCATGGTGTAAATATAGGTATGAATCTAGGAAGTGCAGGTGGAGCGGGTATTGCAGAACATATACATATGCATCTTGTTCCTAGATGGCAAAGAGATACTAACTTTATAACTTCTATAGCAGATACTAGAGTTTACTCAACAGATTTTGAAAAAATCTATAATAAACTCTTAGACAATATCTCAAACTATATAGACTAGTAAAAGAGTTTTTATAACTCTTTTACAAACTCTTCTATCCTTTTTATACCTGTACGGATACTTTCTATATCTGTAGCAAAACTAAATCTAAAGTAACCCTCACTACCAAAACCTACACCTGGAACTACTGCTACTTCTTTTTTAGCTAGTAACTCTTTTGCAAAAGTTAGTGAATCATTGCTTACTTTTTGTATATTTACAAACAGATAAAATGCACCATCAGGTTTTAAAACACTTAGTCCATCTATCTCATTGAAAAGTTTTACAGCTTCATCACGACGAGCCATAAACTCTTTTCTCATCATCTCTATATCTGCATCTGCTTGACCACTAAGACCAACAATAGCTGCTTTTTGAGTGATAGAATTTATGTTTGATGTACTTTGAGATTGTAGTTTTTTTGTAGCTTTTATAAGCTCAGCATCGTAAGCTGCCATATAACCAAATCTCCATCCAGTCATAGCTACTGATTTACTAAGACCATTTATAGTTACAGTTCTTTTAAACATATCTTCACTTACAGATGCACTTGATGTAAACTCACCATCATAGATAAGTTTTTCATACATCTCATCACTTGCTACTATAACTTTAGTTCCCTCCAACACTTTTCCTAGTGCAGTTAGTTCCTCTTTTGTATAAACTGAACCAGTTGGGTTTGATGGTGTAGTTAGTATAAGCATCTTAGTGTTTGGTGTAAGTGCATTTTTAAGTTGTTCTGGTGTGATTTTAAATGAGCTAGTATCGTGAGTCTCTATCTTTACTACTGTTCCACCACAGTACTTTACAAGTTCAGGGTATGTTACCCAGTATGGTGAGGGGATGATAACTTCATCACCTTTATCAATAGTCGCAGAAAAAAGGTTAAATAAAGAGTGTTTAGCACCATTGTTTACTATGATTTGGTTTGGTGCATATTCTAAGTTGTTATCTCTTTTAAGTTTGTCTGCAATAGCTTTTTTTAACTCAGGAATCCCATCAACGGCAGTGTATTTTGTAAAGTCATTGTTGATAGCATCTATGGCTGCATCTTTGATAACTTGAGGTGTACCAAAGTCAGGCTCACCTGCTGAAAAACTAAGGATATCTTTACCCTCAGCTTTTAACTCTTGTGCTAAAGTAGTGATAGCAATCGTGATCGATTCAGATAATGTATTGATGCGATTAGTAAGCATAAAAACCCTTATAATAAAAATTAGGTAATTATACTAAAAAAATCATATATATAAGTTAGTTTTTCATAGCTTTTATAAAAGATTTGTAGATATGTTCCAATTCTAAATCTTGTTCTAGTAACTCTTTGTGGTCTTTTGTTAAGATATGCTCTAAAACAGCAACCCTTTTTAGTAGATATTCAAACATCTCTTTGTTTATATCTGGAAGCATATTGTGCATAAGTGGGTCTTTGCATCTGCCTTTTTCTATAACATTTGCTGGTATCCCTACAGCTGTTGCATCTTTTGGTACAGGTTTTATAACAACAGAGTTTGCACCTATCTTTGCTTTTTCGCCTATCTCAATATTACCTAAAACTTTTGCACCAGCACCGATAACTGTACCACTTCTTATAGTTGGGTGTCTTTTTCCTTGAACTAAAGATACCCCACCAAGAGTTACACCTTGATAGATTAGTACATCATCTTCTATAATTGTAGTTTGACCTATAACTACACCGATGCCATGGTCTATAAATACACGAGAACCTATTTGTGCTTCTGGATGAATCTCTATGTTTGTAAGCCATTGTGAAAATCCAGATATAAGTCGCCCAAGTCTTTTAAAGTTTCTTATATAAAAAAAGTGTGCTATTCTATACCAAGCCATAGCCCAAACACCGCGATAGTTAAATAAAAAGTCAACCCAAGAAGTTAGTGCAGGGTCGTTTTTGTAAGCATTTGAAAAATCTTCTTTTATCTCTGCAAAAATTCCCAAATCATCTCCTAGTTAGTGGTTCTTAGATAACCATTTTGTTGTAAATATAGTTCTAATTTTGCAAGTGTATCGTTTTTTTCTTTTTCTGTTATAAAATCACTATTTTGTAGTTTTTCTTCAAGGTTGGTATATATTAACTTTTTATCATATCCTATAGACTCAACTATATCTAAAAGGTTTTTTGACTCTATGGTATTTGTTAGTTTATATCCATTATCATCTATCTCAACTGTATATTCGTTAGGGTGTGTAAATAGATTATGGTTCATACCTAATGTTTCTTGATAAGCTCCAACATTGAAAAAACCTAAAAAATAGTCCTCATCATCTATGTTTATATCGTGTAGATATAATGGTTTATCTGCATCAAAATCTATCTCTCCGTCACTATCACAAGTTATATCCCATAAAGATGCTGCACGAAGTGGAGTTGAATCTAAATGATGTAAAGGCATAACTGGAAAACGTTGTTTTAAACCCCAGTAATCAGGTAAACTTTGAAATATAGAAGCATTTATAAGGTATCTTTCTTGTATATTTGCTTGTAGTTGTTCTAACTCTATGTAGTTATCTACATTTGTAAGATAGAGAGTCTTTTTTATGATGTTATGTACTAGTATCTCTGCATTTGATCTATCTTGCAAATCGATATAACCTAAATCAAAAAGTGTTAAGAGTGATTCTATATGGTCTAGTGCATCGTGTAGGTACTCTATACAGTTTTTGTTATTTAGTAGGTTATTTAACTCTCTTAATTCCTCTATAAGTGGTGGATTTACTTTTTTAAAGTTTAGAAGTTTTTCTTGATAATCTTGTGAAAAAAGTTCTAGTACAGGTGTTATAAGGATAGCATGAGATGCTATTATAAATCTACCTGATTCTGTAAAAATATCTGGATGTTTAACACCTTTTGCATCCATAATCTCACCTAGTAAAAAAACAACACTACTTGAGAACTCTTTTATAGAGTAGTTGTATGATTTTGAGTGTGAGTGTTGGTTATACTCTACTGCTAAACCACCACCTATATTGATGCTACAAAGTGAAGTTGCTTCCATATTTTTAAGTTCTGCATAGATATTTCCAGCTTCACGGAGTGCTTTTTTTATGGGAGCTATATCGGACATTTGAGAACCTATATGAAAATGTATCATCTTAAAATGTTGTAGTAGATTATGTTGTTTTAAGAGTTTTACAGCCTCTATAATCTCAGTAGAAGTTAGACCAAATTTTGCATCCATTCCACCACTTTTTGCCCAAGTCCCACTTCCAGCACTATGAAGTCTAACTCTTATCCCTATATCTGGTATCTTTAGGTTACATTCAGATGCTATATCTATGATAGTTTCAAGCTCACCCAAACCCTCTATGGTTAGAGTTATATCGTGTCCACTTTGTGCAGCTATAAAACCAAGTGTTAGCATCTCTTTGTCTTTAAAGCCGTTTACTGTTATCTTTGCACCAGTTGGAGTTTTGCTCATAGCGATTATAAGTTCAGCTTTACTTCCAGCTTCAAGACCGTAGTTAAACTCTTTGCCTTGTTCTATAATAGCTTCAACTGCATTTGGAAGTTGGTTTACTTTTAGTGGAAAAACAGCATTAAAACTACCTTTGTATCCATTTTCTAGTATAGCTTTATCGAAGTTTGCGTACAAACTGTTTATCTGTTTTTTTATAAGGTGTGGAAATCTTAAAAGTGTAGGGCCTTTTACATCTTTTGCTCTTATATCTTCTATAATGCTAAGCAATGATGGCATACTTTTATAGTTGAGTTTTAACTCACCATTTTCTATGATGAAGTTTTTATTTGCCCATATATCAAGACCAAAGTTTTGCATTAGTATATTCTTTAATATCAAGATTTACATAAATATTGTAAATTTTATTCTTTATAGTTAAAATCATAAGATGATTTACATCAAGTTCTGTCATGGTATTGCTATTTTTTAAAAGAAATTTTTTTGCTTTTTTTAGATATGTGATTTTTATCTGTTTAGTCATAATTATATATTTATAGAGATTATTTTAGAACTAGCTATCTCTTTATCTTCTAAAGTTCTTTCGTTAAGAATTTTTTCTATATCTTTTTGTTCAGCTTCACTTACATAACTAGAATCTAAAATTTTAAATTTTTCAATCATATCATTTTTAAACTCTTTTATTATCTGTAAAAATAGTTCAGCTTTATCTTCTTTTATAGATAGTTGTATTTCCATAGCTTTAAAACTCCTTTACCTTAAAAATTTCCTCTGTTTTATCTTCTAAGTTTTTTACTTTAATCTCACCACTTTCTAGTTCGTTTGAACCTATCATACAAAAGTATTTTGCATTTGCTTTATCTGCATTTTTTATATGGTTTTTAAAGTTTTTAGCTTTGTAGTCTGTTGTTACTTTATGGGTTTTTCTTTTCTTCTGAACAAGATTTAAAACCAATTCTATAGTCTCTTCATCCATAGCACCTATATAGTAGCCATCTCTTTTTTTCTCAGGCATTTTTATAAGTTCCATAAGTCTTTCTATACCCATAGCAAAACCAACAGCAGGTGTTGCTTTACCATCTAAAAATTCTACAAGTCTATCATATCTTCCGCCACCAGCGATAGCACTTTGGCTTCCTATGTTGTCACTTACAAATTCAAATGCAGTTTTTGAGTAGTAATCAAGCCCACGAACAAGATTTGTGTCTATTTCATAGTTTATGCCATTATTGTCTAGGATTTTTTTCAGTTTGTTAAAATCATCTTCACAATTATCACAAAGATTGTTTATAAGTTTAGGTGCATCTTTATAAAGTTCTTGACATTTTTCATTTTTACAATCAAGAACTCTTATTGGATTTGTTTCTAGTCTTCTTTTACAATCTGAACATATTTCATCTTCACAATTTTTTACAAATTTTACTAGGTTGTCTCTGTATTGTGGCATACAGTTGTTATCTCCTAAAGAGTTGATTTGAAGTTTATAACCTATACTTAGTTCATTTAAAATATCACTAACCATCATTATCATAGAAGCATCTTCATAAACACTTTCAATTCCAAAACTTTCAACTCCAAATTGATGAAATTGTCTTAATCTCCCTTTTTGAGGTCTTTCATATCTAAACATAGCCCCATGATAAAAAAATCTATAAATACCACCAGCACGGTCAAGTTTTTTTTGTATAAATGCACGAACAACACCAGCTGTTCCCTCTGGTCTTAAACATACATCGTTTTCACCTTTATCAGTAAATTGATACATCTCTTTACCAACAATATCGCTTGATTCTCCAACTGAGCGCTTAAAAAGTGCAGTCTCTTCAAGCAATGGTGTTTCTATAAAATGAAAACCATATCTTTGTGCTACTTTTGTTGCTACATCTATAAAGTAAGTAAATCTTTCATAATCTTCACTTAAAATATCGTTCATACCTCTTAGTGATTTAATCATTTTCATCCTTTTTTTTATCGTTGAAATGATAGCATTTTTTATCTAAATAGTATAGATTAGTATAAGTTTTGCTATAATAAACAGATTTAAAATTTAGCATGGATGTAAAATATATGAATTTAAAAGATAATATCCCATCAGAAGAGGACTCTTTACTTAAAGCTTTAGTCCTTTATACAAAATTATATCATAGACCATTTTCTCCTGAAGCATTGCTTTATGGATTGCCATTAAATGATAAAGAGGGTGGTACAAAACTTTTTAGTATGGATCCAAAATCTAAAAAAGCACTTTTTTCAAGGGTGGCAGCTCGAGCAGGTTTAAAATCTACACTTATAAGAAGAGATATTGCTGATATTTTAGAACTACATCTTCCAATGATACTTTTACTTAGTAATGGAAATAGTTGTATTTTAGAAACATTTTCTGAAGATAAAACAAAAGCAAAAATAATATTTCCAGATGGAGATGGTTCAGAAGAATGGGTTAGTGTTGAAAATTTGGAAAAAGAGTATTTGGGATATGGTTTTTTACTAAAGAAAAAATTTAAATATGATATAACAAATTCAAATAATTTAAAAATAAATGTAAATCATTGGTTTTGGGATACATTAAAATTATCTAGATCAATATACAGGGATGTTATTTGGGCATCGTTGCTTATAAATATATTTGTATTGGCTACTCCTCTTTTTACAATGAATGTCTATGATAGGGTTATACCAAACAATGCTGAAGAAACATTGATAGTTTTTACCATAGGTATCGTTTTTGTTTATTTATTGGATTTCTTTTTAAAATTTACTCGTAGTTACATGTTAGAACTTGCTGGTAAAAAGAGTGATATAATTATGTCATCTATTATTTATGAAAAGGTTATGAATCTAAAGCTTTCAAATCATCCACAATCAGTTGGTTCTTTTGCAAATACACTAAAAGATTTTGAAGCTGTTCGATCTTTTTTTACAACTGCTACTATGACGGCTTTAATTGACTTGCCTTTTGCTATATTGTTTCTTATAGTTATCTACTATATAGGTGGTGTTTTAGTTCTTGTACCCCTTACAACTATGGTTTTGATATTTTTATATGCTATCATTATTAGAAGACCCCTTAGAAAAATAATTGAGAGTTCTCACGAAGCAAATGCTAAGAAAAATGGGGTTCTTATAGAGACTTTACAAAATATAGAAACAGTAAAGTCTATGAGTATGGTAGGAAAACAGCAGTGGCAACTTGAAGAAGCAACAGGTGAAATAGCAGAAAAAAACCTTAAGTTTCGTATCATGTCATCATCTATACCAAATGTTACAAATCTTTTTATACAGCTAAATACAATTTTTGTTGTTGTCTTAGGTGTGTATCTAATTCAAAATTTTGAATTAACTATGGGTGGACTTGTAGCTGTTGTTATACTTACTTCAAGAACAGTTGGTCCTATGGGTCAGGCTGCAGGACTTATAACAAATTATGCAGATGCTAAAAGCTCTTATGATACTTTAAATGAGATTATTTCAAAAGAGGTTGAACGACCAGAAGAGCAAGAATATGTAGAACGACCTAAGTTTAATGGTAAGATAGAATTTAAAAATGTAAGTTTTAGTTATCCAAATGATGATAATCTTGCTTTAAATGATGTTAGTTTTGTGATAAATCCAGGGGAAAAAGTTGCTTTTATAGGTCGTATAGGTAGTGGTAAATCTACTATAGTTAAACTTATACTTAGACTTTATGAACCAACTAGTGGCTCTATATATATAGATGATATTGAGATTTCACAGATAGATCCAGCTGATTTGAGACGATTTATAAGTTATGTTCCACAAGATGTTGACCTTTTTAAAGGTACTATTCGAGATAATATTATCGCTTCTGATTTGCATCCTGATATAGGAGATGTTATATATGCTGCACAGATAAGTGGAGTTGATGATTTTGTAAGAAAGCATCCTAGAGGTTATGAAATGTATATAGGTGAACGTGGAGCAGGTCTTTCTGGTGGACAAAGGCAAAGTGTTGGTGTTGCAAGGGCATTGATGCAAAACAGTTCTATAATACTTATGGATGAACCTACAAAAGCTATGGATCAGACAACAGAAGCTAGACTTATGAAAAGATTGAAAAGTGAGTATAAAAAAGAGACAATGATTATAATTACTCAAAAACTTGTTCTTTTAAATATGGTTAAAAGGGTTATAGTTATGCATAATGCTAAAATTTTATTAGATGGTGATAAAGATGAGGTCACTAAAAAAATGGGTGGTAAATAAAGTATGAAAAGATCAAACAAAAGGCTTTCCCAAAAAGATTATGAGTTTATGAACTCTCTTAGTGCTGCTGTTTTACAAGTTACTCCTAGTAAATTAAGGATTGTTTTATATTTTTGGGTTATATCTATAATTGGTGCTATTGTGTGGGCAAACTATGCTGTTATAGATGAGATAGTAAGGGGTGATGGTGAAATTATACCTAGTAGTCAAAATCAAATTATTCAAAATTTAGAGGGTGGTATAATTGAAAATATTCTTGTTGTAGAGGGACAAAGTGTAGAAAAAGGGCAAGTTCTTGTAAAAATAGATAATCAAAAATCACAATCATCTTTTAGCTCAAATAATGTAAAAGCAGATGCATTGGAAGCAAAAATTGTAAGATTAAAGGCTGAATCAAATTTACAAGAGTTTAAAGTAGATAAAGAACTTTTAAAAAGAATACCTAAAGAGTTTATAGAAAATGAAAAAAGTTTATACTTGACTAATTTAAAAAAATTAAAATCAAAAATAGATGCTTTAAATAATCAACTATTACAAAAGAAAAATGAACTTTTTGAAGCTAGAAGTAAGTTAGTTCATTTGAAAAGATCTTTAGAAATGATAAGAAAAGAGGTTAAAATGACTCAGCCTATGGTCTTAAGAGGTGTTAGTTCTAAAGTAGATTTTTTAAAGTTACAAAGAGAAGAAAATAAAGTAGCACAAGAATATGATTCTGTTAAAAAGTCAATACCTAGATTAAAATCAGCTATAAATGAAGTTAAAAATAATATAGAAGAAGTTCGTTATCTTTTTAAAAGTGAAGCAAAAGTAAAACTAAATGAAACAACAGCAGAGTTTGAAACATTGAAAATAAATTCTACGGCCTTAAAAGATCAGGTTGCTAGAACAGTTGTACGCTCACCAATGAAAGGTATAGTACAAGAGTTATTTGTTCATACAATCGGTGGTGTTATAAGACCTGGTGAAGATATAGTAGAAATTGTGCCAAGTGATCAGACATTATTGGTTGAAGTAAAAATAAAACCTGCTGATATAGCCTTTATATATGTTGGTCAAAAGGCAAAAGTTAAATTTTCTGCGTATGATTTTTCTATATATGGTGGACTTAGTGGTAAAGTTGTATATGTGAGTCCAGATACTATAAAAGATGAAAAAGATAAAGTTTTTTATACAGTTAGAATTAAAACAGATAAAAATTATATGGAACGAAATGGTAAGCATCTTAAAATAATACCTGGTATGACGGTTAGTGTAGATATAATGACAGGTAAAAAAAGTGTTCTTGATTATATTTTAAAACCTATTTTAAAAACTAAACAATATACATTTACCGAAAGATAGCTTATGGAGATAGTTTTATATAGTGATGATATATCTTTAATCAATAAATGGGAAAATACTATAGGTAATAACTGTAGAATTTGTTATGAATTTGATGAATTGAAAAATATTAAAAATTCTATCATAATTATAAACTATACAGCATTTGAAGATGATATAGAAGAGAGTATAAAGTTTTTTAACAGTAATGGAAATAGGCTTCTTGTATTTGAAAAAAATCCAACTTTGAGAAATGCAAAAAAAATACTCAAATTGGGTGCTAAAGGTTATGGTAATATAGAGATAAAGGAACACTTTATATTATCTGCAATAGAAACAATTAAAGATGGTATGGTATGGCTTCATTCTGAATTTACAACAATGCTTCTCAATGATACATCTTCAAAAAAGCAAAAAGAAGATGTTGATATAGATAATTTAACGAAACGTGAAAAAGAAGTAATAAACTTTTTAAAAGATGGTATTTCTTATAAAGATATAGCTCAGAAGCTTTCTATCACACCTAGGACAGTTAAAGCTCATGCTCAAAATATATATACTAAATTAAATGTAAAAGACAGACTTTCTTTATCTCTTCTTTTTAAATAACTTTTTATTGTCCCTATGGACAATAGTAATTATTTGTTTTTTATACTACTATTAGACTATAGTAAATAATTGTCTCAAAGGTGTATATTATGAAATTCTCAAGAACAGATCACAAAGTTGACAGGGTAAAAGAGATAGAAGAAAAATCTCATATAAAAGATGAAGATGGTAGTTTAGTTGAACTAAAAAATTCTGATGTTAAAGATATGGTTATTGACTCAGATAAAGGGCATAAATCTTTTATAGAGAGTCCACAACACGATGCTGTTTCTGGCGATATAGAAGTGCCTACAACAGAAGAATCTTTAGAAACATTATCTGATGACTTTTTTGAAAATGTGGATGATATGGTAGATGTTATTCAAGATAGATTTGAAGATATGAGTGAAAGATTTAATAGTATGAGAAGTTCAACCTTAGAAAGTGTTGATTCTCAAGATAGTTTTTTTGAATCAAATAATGAGATTGAAACACCTTCAATATCTGTAAATGATTATTATCACTCAGATGATAATAGTGAATCAAACTATGATATCAGTGAAGATATTGTAGAAACAAGAGAAGTTGAAGACAATATAGCAAATATAGATCAAGATATGATTGTAAACGATAGTGTTACACTAGATAATGATCCTGTAGTTGTAGATGAACCAATTTTACAAAGAAAAAATGATCATAGTTCTATAGATTTTGAAGATGAGTCTATTTTTGAAGAGCCTCTTGATATTGTTGAAGATAATTCAGATGTTGTTATTGCTCATGATGAAGATAATTATATTGTAGATGAAGAAGATATAAAAATCGAATTAAAAGATGATGAAGAATCTTTAGAAGAA
>JAMOQV010000199.1 GCA_027068615.1 Helicobacteraceae bacterium
GAAGAGACAGATGTTATAGAACCTTTAGAACAAGAAAATCATGCTCCAGATATAAATATGATAGAAGCAAATAGTGGTGCAGAAAGTAATTCTAAAGAAACTTTTGTTATTAGTAATATTGATCTAAGTGATGAAGATAGTTCTACTTTAGAGGGTGCTTCAATAGCACTAGTAAACTATCAAGATGGTGATAGTATAAATATAGAAAACTTACCAGATGGTATAGAAGCAAGTATAGTTGGATCTTCTATTGAATTAACTGGTTTAGCAAGTGTATCTGATTATGAAACAGCATTAAAATCTTTAAGTTTTCAAACAACTAGTGACGATAATTCAAATAGAGAATTTGTTTTTAGTGTTTTTGATGGTAACAAGTATAGTGAAGCACATAGTATTAACTTAGAAATTCATAATGAAAATACAGTAAGTAATGTACTAGTAGAAGAGGATTTTGAAGATGGTGCTGTTGGATGGACAGATAATACTACAACAGATCTAGGTGGGGATTTAACACAGTTTTTAGGAAGATTTGGTGGAACAAATGGTGAGGAAGGTGTTTCAAAAACTTATAATTTAGGTATTGAAAATGCTGGTAAAACAGTTACACTTGAATTTGATATGTACGAACTTGATAGTTGGGATGGTAGTAATGACTTTAATCGTATAAGTGAAGGTGGTAAAACAGAAGCATTTCAAGTATTTGTAAATGGAAGCAAAGTAGCTGATGATGAATATGATGCATTTACAGCTGATGAGATTGGTAATGCAAAAGATGACTCTGATGGTGGAATACAAGTTGATAACCTATCTTATGATGAGAATGGTGGATGGGCAGAAAAAGATTATGAAAGAGCAAATAACGAAGAGATTCACCACTATACTATTCAAGCTCAGGTTGATGAAAATGGAGAGATAACTTTAGGTTTTGGTTCGACACTAAATCAAGAAATATCTGATGAATCATTTGGTATTGATAATATTAAAATATCTTATTCTGATAATGCAGAAGGAAATATAGACCCTATAGCTGTTTCTGATAAAGCTGTATTTATAGAAAATCATGAAGTAGTGTTTGATAGTAATTATATAAATGTTTGGGGAAATCCTATTGAGCAAGATAATTTTACAATTAGCTTAGAGATAACTCCAAATATTATAGAAGATGGTTTTAAAGGTATTTGTGGTATTCAAGTTGGTGATGATGTGGATGGTAGATCACCTTCTCTATATCAAGTAGGAAACAAGATAAAATATGATTCTGTTGATGAAGATGGTAATCATTATACAGAATATATTGATGCTACATTAGAGGAGGGTCAAAGCACTCATATTACATGGGTAAAAGATGGTACTGAATATAGATTTTATCAAGATGGTGTGTTAATACATACATCTGAAGCTCCTGAAGTTGTTGCTGTTAATGATAATTATTATTTTGGTGAAGTTTCTGGTTCTACATTTGATGGTTCGATGGATAATATTCAAGTTTATTCTAAAGCTTTAACTAGTGGAGAAGTTATGATGGTTTCTCAAGGGGAAGTGATAGATGGTTCTTCATTGAATTTATATTATGATTTTGAAGGTGATAACCCTTGGTCTGATAAATCAGGAAATGATTTTAATGCTCACCCAGTTGGAGATTCTAAACCTGAGATTATATCTAAAGATGAACATTTTGATATTCAAACTGTTAGTGATGAATCTATAAAAATTGATGCTAGTAGGTTGTTGGCAAATGATTTGGATATTGATGGGGATGCTATATATATAGTTGATGTTAATAAAACTCAGAATACTTATGGAACAGTATCTCTTGATGCAAATGGTGATATTATTTATACTCCTGATGGTTCACATGTTGGTATAGCTAGTTTTGAATATACTATTTCTGATGGAAAAGGTGGAACTAGTACAGCAAATGTAAATGTAAATGTTACTTCTAGATTTACTGAAAGTCAGCAAAGTAATGATGAGGATATATTAGTAGATGAAGCTCAAGATTTACATTTTAGAAATGTAGAATACCATTCAGATACTCAAAATGATACAGATTACGATGATTATATAGATGCAGATTTATCAACTGGTAATTCTGATGATACAGTTATTGTTGAAGATGATGTTGGTGATAGTGATTATTTAGACTTAGATTCTCATTCTTCTATAGAAGATGGAGCTAAAGTTGATACTGGTGCTGGAGATGATGAAATTAGTATATCTGATGTTAGTAGTGGATTTGATGATGGAAAAGTATCTCTTGGAGAGGGTAATGATAATCTGATTATTGATGATACATTATCTGGTACGGAAGTTGTATTTGATGGTGGAGAAGGTAAAGATAGTTTGGTTTTAAATAATGTTAACCGTGAAGATTGGGACAATGGTGTTAAAGATAACTTTGAGAACTTTGAACATGTAACATTAAATGGTGAATCTGATGAAAATGATCTAGATATAGATAGCGATGCTGTATTTGATATGTCAGATGGAATGAATTTTGATTTTTCAGATGAAAATTTAGAGTCATTAAATGATATTCAACAAATAGATATGAAAAATGATTCTGCTGATGCAATAGAAGCAATAACATTAGATGATATTCTTGAGATGACAGATGAAAATAATACACTTACTATAACTGGTGATGATAATGATACACTAGATATAAATACTGATGGTTGGACTCAAAATGGACCTGTTGTAACAGATACAAGTACAGGTATGACAACTTATGAGTATTCTAATGGAAGTGGTGATATAATTACATTAAATATAGACGAGCAAATTCACTCAACAGGTATGTAATGGATAGATTTTATTCGCTTGGTCATTCAAGCATTGACTTTCACTTTAGGCAAACAGCGAGAGATTTCGTTGTAGAAGAACTTCCCCTTTATGAGTTTTCAGGGGAGGGGGAGCATCTTATACTTTTTGTAAGAAAAAAGAACACTTCAACATCTGAGATGATAGGTCAAATAGCTAGATATCTTGGGATAAAAAATAAAGAGATAGGTTATGCAGGTTTGAAAGATAAGTATGCTATGACTAAGCAATACATCTCTTTGCATAAAAAATATGAAGAAGCACTAGAAAACTTCAATCATGAAAATATAAAAATTCTCTCAAAAACCTACCATAATAACAAGATAAGAATAGGTCATCTAAAAGGTAACCGTTTTTTTATAAAAGTAAAAAAAGTAAATCCAACTTCAGCACAAAAGATAGATGAAGCTTTAAAAAACATCTCAAAGTATGGTATGCCAAACTTTTTTGGTTATCAAAGATTTGGTAATGATGGAGATAATCATATACTAGGTGAAAAGATAGCTAAGGGTGAGAAAAAAGAGAGAAACCCACGAGTAAGAAAACTTCTTGTAAATGCTTACCAAAGTCATCTTTTTAATCTATGGCTTAGTAGAAGGTTGGAGATAAATACTCTTATATCTAATTTTGATGCTAAAGAGATAGAATCTATTTTAAATATACCAAATGAAGAGATAACAAAACTAAAGTCTCAAAAACATCCATTTAAACTTATGAGTGGTGATATAATGGAGCATTATCCATATGGAAGACTTTTTGATTTTGATGGAACTCAACACGATTTTGATAGATTTGACAAAAGAGATATATCGGTAACAGGACTTCTATGTGGTAAAAAAGTAAAAGTAGCATCAGGCTTGGCAGGTTCTATAGAAAAAGATTATAATGATGATATAAATGCTGATGGTGCAAGAAGATATGCTTGGGTTTATCCGACAGATATAGAGGGTAGATTTAAAGAACAAGAAGCTCAGTATGAGTTTAATTTTACATTACCAAAAGGTTCTTATGCTACTGTTTTGTTAGAAGAAATAGCTAAAAAAAAGCTTTCTTAGAGAAAGTTATGATATAATTACTTTCTAATTTATTTAAAAAAGAAAGAGAACTTTATGGAAAAAAGACATATAACATCGATCGTATCGCAGTATTTTGGTAAATTTGCTTCTTATGAGTTTCCAGAGAAATATCAAAAATTTATAAATGATTATTATGTAAAATTTATGGGTGTAGATATGAGTGAGTTTGATGAAGCGAGTAGTTATAAAACATTAAATAAACTTTTTACTAGAGAATTAAAAAAACCTAGAAGTTTTTCAGATGATAGTAAAGACTTTATATCTCCTTGCGATTCTTGGATATCTGAAGTTGGAGATATTAATGATACAGATGCATTACAGATAAAAGGTATGAGATATGATACTCAAAATGTTTTGGGTGAGAATTTTACTCAAGAAGAAAAAGATATCATCAAAAACGGTCAATTTATAAACTTTTATTTATCTCCTAAAGATTATCATCATTTTCATATACCTTGTGATTTAAAAGTTATTAAGGCTGTTCATATACCAGGTAAGTTTTATCCTGTAAATATAAAGTCGTTGAAGATAAGAGTAAATCTTTTTGTTGAAAATGAGAGAGTAGTGATTTTATGTGAAACAGCTCAAAAGAAAAGATTTTATATGGTATTGGTTAGTGCTTTAAATGTTGGTGTTATAAAAATCAATTTTGCACCTCAGATACAAACAAATGCAGATGCAACAAAGTCTCAAGTTTATAATTTTGGAAATATAAAGCTTAAAAAAGGTGATGAACTAGGATGTTTTGAGATGGGTTCAACTATAGTAATTCTAGCAGAAAAAGATATGCTAGAATTAACTATAAAGCAGAATGATAATGTAAAATTTGGTCAGACTATTGCAAGATGTTTATAACTTGTAGTTTTATAAAAAGCGCACCATCTTCTTTATAAATCTCCATTTTTGTATCTATAGGTGTTTTTTGTTTTTCTAAAACACCTTGAACAGAGTGTAAAACATGAGCAAATTTATGATACATAGGTGTTATTATGTAGTCTATATGGTCTTTTTTAACTAAGTCAGCTAAGATCTCTATAGCCACATAATAAACACTTTTGTTTACTGATCTTTGAATCATATAGTCATGCATAATCTCTATGTTATTTTTAAGAACTTCTTTACTTTCCTCATCAAGTATTTGATTTTCATTTGCTCTTTTTATATGTTCTTGAATCTCATCTTCGATATCATGATTTTCTTTATCCATAATATCATCTAAATCTGGTCTATATTTTTTTAAAGTTCGTAAGATTTCATCATCACTTAAATGTGTATTATTTGTATCGTATGTATATATCTTACCTTCAAAATAGTCATGGTCTAAAGCTTGTATAAGTTGGACTGCTATATTTATATATATATACTTATCTTCTTTATTGTTATCAAACTCTATACCTGTATGTGAAATAATTGGTTTTGGTCCTACATATTTTAAAGTCATTTTATATCCTAAACATTAAATCTAAA
>JAMOQV010000200.1 GCA_027068615.1 Helicobacteraceae bacterium
AAAAAAATTCTTTTAGGTGTTACTGGGTCTATCGCTGTTTATAAATCACTCGAACTTGTTAGGTTGTTTGTAAAAGCTGGGGCTGATGTTAAGGTTGTTATGAGTAATGCTTCTAAAAAGTTTGTAACACCTCTTAGTTTTGAAACACTTACATCAAACAAAGTTTTAGATGATACTAATGAATCGTGGGTAGATGAGCATAACCATATAAAGACAACTCAGTGGGCTGATTTGCTTATCATAGCACCCTGCACTGCCAACACCATCGCAAAACTGGCAAATGCTGTGGCAGATAACATCTTGCTACAATGTGCATTAGCATACCCAAATAAAAAGATAATAGCACCATCGGCAAATACAAATATGCTAGATAACCCCATAACAAAAGCAAACCTAAAGATGTTAGCTATAGCCAACTATGAGATAGTAGATACACAAGTAAAAGAGTTAGCTTGTAAAACCGCTGGAGATGGGGCTATGGCTGAACCTTTGGATATATTTTACAAAGCCTGTCGTGAACTTTTAAAAGATGATTTTTATAAAGATAGAATGGTTATGGTTACTGGTGGTGGAACTATAGAGAAGATAGATGATGTTAGATATATATCTAACTTTTCAAGTGGTAAGATGGCATCGGCTGTCGCTACTGCACTTTATTGTTTAGGTGCTGATGTAAATCTCATATCTACTAGATTTCCATCAAACTTACCTAAAGATATGCACACCATAGAGGTTGAGGATTCATCAGAGATGCTAGAGTATCTAAATGACTCTATAAGGATTGCAAAAAAAGGCAAACTCTCAAAAGCTAGTTTGATGAGTGATGAGCATATACAACTTATACAAAAAAAACCATACCTTTTTATGGCAGCAGCTGTAAGTGACTATGTGCCAGAGTTTACTCAAACTGGAAAACTAAAAAAAGAAAATCTTGGAGAGAGTTTTAACCTAAGTCTAAAACAAAATATAGATATATTAAGCTCTATAAACAAAGATGGCATCACAACTATTGGCTTTAAAGCTGAGATGGATAAAGAAAATGCACTTAAAAATGCAACCTCAATGCTAGAGAGAAAAAATTTAGATGCCGTTTGTCTAAATGTACTAGAAAACTCATCTAGTTTTGGCTCTACAAATAACAAGATAGAGTTTATAACCTCAAAAGAGGTAAAAGAGATACCAGAAGCAGATAAACTAAGTGTCGCTTTTGAGATACTAAACTATGCAAAGATTTTATAATGAATAAAGTAAAACATATAGCGATTATAATGGACGGTAACGGTAGGTGGGCTGAACTACAAGGCAAAAAAAGGGTTAAAGGTCATGAGGTTGGTGCAACAGTTGTAAAAGATATAACAACATACTGTTCTAACCATAAAGATATAGAGAGATTAACACTTTATGCTTTTTCTACTGAAAACTGGAAAAGACCTAAACTAGAGGTTGAATTTTTAATGAAACTTATGCAAAGGTATCTTAAAAATGAACTTCCAATTTATCTTGAGAACAATGTTCGTTTTGAGCCTATCGGGGATTTGAGTGCTTTTTCAAAATCTCTTCAAGACACCATACATGATGCAAAAGAAAAAACTGCTAATTGTGATGGACTTATACAGTCTTTAGCCCTAAACTATGGTGCTAAAAATGAGATAGTACGAGCTGTAAACAGACTTAAAAATCAACCAGATGAGATAACAGAAGAGATGCTATCAAATGAGCTTGATTGTAAAGATGAAGTTGATTTGCTTATAAGAACTGGTGGAGATTGTAGAATCTCTAACTATCTACTTTGGCAACTAGCTTATGCTGAACTTAGTTTTACCAAAGTTTTATGGCCAGATTTTACTACTGAGCATTTAGAAAAAATTATAGAAGATTTTACAAAAGTTGAGAGACGATTTGGTGGTCTTAAGTGATGGAACTATTTGAAGCTCTGCTTTTTGGTGTAGTATTTGGGTCATTTTTAAATGTAGTCATCTTACGGATACCAAAGTATGAAAGCATCATAACAAACTCTTCACACTGCACCACTTGTCATAAAAAGTTAAAATGGTATCACAATATACCACTTTTTTCTTGGTTGTTTTTAAGGGGAAAGTGTGCTTACTGCGATGCTAAAATCTCTATACAATACCCACTTATAGAGTTAACTTCAGGACTTATATTTGTAGCCATAGCAGATAAGATGGGTATTGGTTACCCTCAACTTATGATAGGATTTTCCTTTTTAACACTTTTAGCTTTATCTATGATAGACTTTAAGTATAAAATGGTGCCAGACTCACTAAACCTTTTGGCAATAGTTTTTGCTGTGTTTGGAGCTTGGAATATACAAGGTGTATTTTTAAACTTTCAAAATGCCCTACTTTTTGCTGGTGGATTTACACTTCTTAGATTTGCACTATCTTACTACTTAACTTCATCTGTTTATAGAGCTGGACTAAAAACACAAACACCTTGGAACAAACACTACGATAGAACACCATTTATAGAAGCTATGGGCGAAGGTGACATAATGGTTTGTGCTACTATGGGTGCTTTACTTGGTGTAAAACTAACTCTTAGTGCTATATTTTTATCAGCACTTTTAGCTTTACCTGTGATGCTTATGTTAAGAGGTCGCTCAGTAGAAGAACAAAGAGTCCCTTATGTACCGTTTTTAGCACTAGCTACATTTATAGTTTATATATATGATAGCCCTATCTTAGCTTATATAGAGACAAATTACTAGATGAAACAGTTACAAAAATATATAATTAATAATCTTTCTGTACTTTTTTTCTCTGTATTTATGCCACTTTTTGCTATAGCATCTGTTATATTTATGATAAAACTTGCAACTTATACAGCTGTTATACAACTAAGTATTACAGAGATGCTAAAACTTTATATTTTCATACTTCCTGATTTACTTTTCTATACTTTACCTATATCTTTTTTTGTAGCATCTGCTTTATCTCTTTATAAACTTTCAAATGACAACGAGATAATTGTACTTTTTTCATTAGGAATAAGCCCATCTAAGATACTAAAAATACTACTAAAACCAGCACTACTACTTAGTTTGTTGCTTTTTACTATATCTTTTATAATCATACCACATACAACTATACTTTCTAAAAACTTTGTCCAACATAAAAAAAGTGAAGCAAAGTTTAATCTTTCAGCATCTGAGTATGGTCATAAGTTTGGTAAATGGTTACTATATGTTGGAAAAGATAACGATAAAAAGTCTTATTCTGATGTATTTTTATTTAAAAAAGATAAAGATGAAGAGGTAATCATCATAGCTAAAAAAGCACAAATTTTAAATAGTTCAAATATATTAAAACTAAAACTATCAAACGGTCAAGCATATACATACTCAAAAGTGAAATTTTCACAACTTGACTTTAAAACCATGTATATAAATGATTCATTTTCAAACAATCTTATAAAATACGAATCCCCTTTAAAATACTGGTTTTCAGATATAGATAAAAAGAAAAAGAAAAAATGGATTATCATATATAGTATTTTATGTTTATTTCCTATCGTTGTTGTATTTTTAAGTTTAACTTTTGGAATAGTTCATGCAAGACATCAAAAAAGTTATATCTATATATATCTGTTTTTAACTACTATATTTTACTATGGACTAACGATAGGACTTTATAAAAGTTTAGGGTATATAACTATACCACTTATACTTGTATCTTTTAGTATCATATCTTACACAGCATATAGGAAAAAT
>JAMOQV010000201.1 GCA_027068615.1 Helicobacteraceae bacterium
GGAACGGGTGGAGATAAAATAGGTAGTTTTAATATCTCATCAACTGTTTCACTTTTAACTTCTGCTTGTGGGTGTAGTGTAGCAAAACATGGAAGTCGTTCTATCACATCCAAATCTGGTAGTGCTGATCTTTTTGAAGAGTTGGGAATAAGACTAGATATAAGTATAGAAAATTCTGCTCGTTTGTTGCAAGAGAGTGGTTTTTGTTTTATGTTTGCAGGTAATCATCATCCATGTATGAAGTTCATAGTACCAGTTAGAAAGACTATACCTGATAAGACTATATTTAATATACTAGGTCCACTTACAAATCCAGCAGGTGTTAAAAAGTCACTTCTTGGTGTTTTTGATAAATCTTTTGTACCAAAGATGGCAGAGGCACTTAAACTAAACGGTGCAAAATCATCTATAGTAGTAAGTTCAAAAGAGGGTATGGATGAGATAGGTATCTCAGATATAACTTATGCTTGTGAATTAAAAGATGGTAATTTAAAAGAGTTTATCATAGACCCGCAAGAATATGGCATCAAAAAAGCACCACTTAAGGCTATACTAGGTGGAGATACAAAAGAAAATGCAAAAATTCTATATGATATTTTTAACAATCGTGCAACAGATGCTCAAAGAGATATAGTTTATATAAATACAGCTTATGCTTTAGTAGTAGATGGCAAAGCTAGAGATATACAAGATGGTCTTGATATGGCAAAAGATGCTGTTCTTAGTCAAAAAGCTAATAAAAAGCTAAAACAGATAGTAGAGATATCAAATAAACTATAATGAAAAATAAATATATATTAGACTTAGAAAATTTATCGATTTTAAGTAAAGATTTGGTAGAGAGTTTTAAAAATGGTGTAGTTATCTTAAGAGGTGATTTGGCATCTGGTAAAACTACATTGGTAAAAAGTGTAGCATCTGAGCTTAAAGTAGAGGATGAAGTAACTTCACCAACTTTTTCACTTCAACAATGTTACTCTAACAATATATACCATTACGATATATATAACAATGGTTTAGAGCATTTTATATCTTTAGGCATGCTAGAAGAGTTAGAAAAAGAGGGGCTTCATTTTGTGGAGTGGGGAGATAAAGAGTTAGAAAATATCTTAACATCTGTTGGGATAGATACAATGGTTATAGAGATAGAAAAAATTTCAAAAGATGAAAGAGAATACACAGTATGCATACTCTAAAAGCGATAAATTTACAAAAAAAGATAAAAAGTTTAGAGATAGTAAAAGGGATGAGCCTTGAAGTGAAAAGTGGAGAGGTTGTTGGACTACTAGGTCCAAATGGAGCTGGAAAAACAACCACTTTTTATATGATATGTGGACTTGTTGAAGCAACTGGTGGTGATGTGCTTTTTGATGATGAAAATCTTTTAGGGATGCCTTTACATAAAAGAGCATTAAAAGGGATAGGGTATTTACCACAAGAAGCTTCTATATTTAAAGATTTGAGTGTTGAAGAAAATCTTATGGTAGCTGCAGAAGTTGCTATAAAAAATAAGAAAGATAGAGAAGATAGGATTTTAGAACTTTTAGATATGTTTAACATTGAACCTATAAGGTATAGAAAAGGGATAAGTCTTAGTGGTGGAGAGAGAAGAAGAGTTGAGATAGCAAGAGCTTTGGTAAATAAACCAAAATTTTTACTTCTTGATGAACCTTTTGCAGGGGTTGACCCAATAGCTGTAAAAGATATACAAACAGTTATAAAACAGCTTGTAAGTTATGATATAGGCGTGCTTATAACAGACCATAATGTTCGTGAGACTTTGGATGTTTGTGATAGAGCTTATGTTATAAAATCTGGCTCACTTTTAGCATCTGGAACAAGTAAAGAGATAGGCGAAAATGAGGATGTTCGTACACACTATCTTGGTAAAGAATTTAAGTTATAAAGTAACTATGATATGGCATTAAGACAGACTCAAAGTGTAGAAAATAAACACAAACTATCAAATACACTAAGAAACTGGCTACCTATACTTCACTCAAGTTTGAGTGATTTAGGTGATGCTATGAGTTCTTTTATAGATGCCAACCCTGTTATAGAAGTTGAATCTGGATACGAAGAGGATTTTGAAAAGAAAATCCCTAAAAAAGTTATATCAAGAGCTGTATCTAACTCAAGAACTCAACAGATAGAAGCTTTAACTATACAGAGTAGATCATTATATGAAGTTTTAGATGAACAGATAATGAAACCACTTTTTCCAACACCTATATCTGAAAATATAGCTTATTTTGTTATTGCAAATTTGGATGAGAATGGTTACTATGAGGGAGATAGTGAAAAATTTTGTAAAGAAAATAATCTAACTTTAGATGAGTTTGAAAAAGTTAGATTAAGATTTGCTTATGTTGAACCACTTGGGATAGGTTCTAAAAATATATCGGAATCTTTTTTATTTCAACTTGAATCTTCAGATATAAGTGATGAAGCTTACCCTTTAGCTATAAAAATTATAACTGATTTGGACAATATCTATACATATTCTAAAGAAAAGTATTTTAATGATGTTATGAAAGTGATATCCACTTTTAAAAATCCACCAGCAATAGAGTATCAAGAGGAATCAGCTCAGATAATACCAGATTTGATGATATACTTCAATGATGAAAATAACATAGAAGTAAAGCTAAATGATGCATATTATCCAACTATACATATAGATACATCCTATGCTGTCCAACATGAATTTATAACAAAAAAGATTAAAGAAGCAAAAAGTTTAGTAGATGCACTAGAGATGAGAAAAGCTACTTTATATAAAGTAGGGCTTATGATAGTTGAGTATCAGTATGATTTTTTTACTGGTGGTCGAATAATGCCACTTACACTAAAGATACTAGCAGATGAATTTGGTCACAATCCATCAACTATATCAAGAGCAATAGCAAATAAATATATAGCTTGTGATAGAGGTGTATTTGCTATGAAAGAGTTTTTCACAACAGCTATAGATGAAGATATATCAAACTCAGCAATAAAAGATTTTGTAGTAAAACAGATAAAAAATGAAAACCAACAAAAACCACTAAGTGATATGAAACTACTAGATATGGTTCAAGATGAATTTAAAGTAAAAATGGTTAGAAGAACTATAGCAAAATACAGAAAACAGCTAAACATAGCAGGTTCAAGCGAAAGAAAAAAACTATATAAATTGGGATTATCATAGATGCAAGATATAAAAGAAAAACTAGATAAAGAGGTAGAAAAAAGGAATAAAGTAGGGGAGGTTTCACAAGACAACTTAGACCCTATATTGGTTGCATATAGATATAAAGATGAAACTATCTCTCTTATATGTGCATTGTTCGCTTATGGAAATGTAAAACAGATAGTAAAATTTTTAAATTCTATTGATTTTTCACTTTTGCAAAAAAGTGAAAATGAGATAAAAGAGGGATTAAAAAATCATTATTATAGGTTTCAAAAAAGTGAAGATGTGATAGCCCTTTTTATAGCACTTAAAAGATTAAATGAAAAAACAACTTTACAAAATGTTTTTAAAAGTGGTTATAATAAACAACACAATGTTATAGATGGTATAAATGCTATGATAAAAATGATAACTTCTTTATACCCACATAACTCTCAAGGATATAACTTCCTAACATCAAAAATAACTACAAAAACAAAAGGTGCAGGAGCATTAAAAAGATGGATGATGTACCTTAGATGGATGGTAAGAGATGATAA
>JAMOQV010000202.1 GCA_027068615.1 Helicobacteraceae bacterium
AAAAATTCTTGAAGTTCAAAGTATGTTTGAGTGAGTAATTTATCTTTATTGTTTAAGATATGGTTAACTTCTGATGCTTTCATCTAACTACTTTTTAGCGAAATTATAACATAATCTATTTTTTGATAAGCGACTATTCATATCTTCTTAGATACAATTTTAAAATTTTAATTTTAAGGTTTATTTATTGTTTGATATAAAAAAATATGACACTTCAAATGTCAAAAATGACATTCTTTCAGGTCTTGTTGTTGCTGTTGCTCTTGTCCCAGAAGCGATAGCATTCTCTTTTATTGCAAATGTTAGTCCTATAGTTGGGCTTTATACTGCATTTATCTTAGGACTTGTTACATCACTCATAGGTGGAAAACCTGGTATGATAAGTGGTGCTACAGGTGCTGTTGCTATTGTTTTAGTTGGTTTATCTCTAAAAGCACATACTGTTTTATCTGCTCAAGGTTTAAGTGGAGACGAACTTTCTATGGGTGTTTTACACTATATACTTTTAGCTACGGTATTAGCTGGTGTTATACAGATAACGATAGGACTTTTAAAACTTGGTAAGTTTATCCGTTTAGTTCCTCAACCTGCTATGTATGGTTTTGTAAATGGTTTAGCTATAGTTATAGCATCTGCTCAGTTTAAATTTTTTGAGGGGCAGGGTATAGTTATGTATGTTATCACTTTTATAACTATGCTTATAATGTTTTATCTTCCTAAAGTTACAAAAGCTATACCATCTGGATTGGTTGCTATTGTTGTACTTACATTAGGAGTTTATTTTACTGGTATTCATACTTTACTTGTTGGTGATTTGACAGATTTAAGTCAGTTTGCTGGTCAACTTCCTAGTTTTGAAGTTCCACATTATATATTTAGTTTTGATGCTATTTTGATGGTTTTACCTTATGCTGTTATAATTGCTCTTGTTGGTCTTATAGAATCACTTTTAACTTTAAGTGTTTTAGATGAGATGAGTGGTACTCGTGGAAATGGTAATAAAGAGTGTATAGCTCAAGGAACAGGTAATATTTGTTGTGGTTTTTTTGGTGGTATGGCAGGTTGTGCTATGATTGGTCAGTCTATCATTAACTATACTTCAGGTGGTTTGGGTCGTCTTTCATCTTTTGTTGCAGCTACTGGTCTTTTAGTCCTAGTTGTATCATTAACTGATGTTTTAAATATTATACCTGTTGCTGTTTTAGCTGGGATTATGTTTATGGTAAGCATCGGGACTTTTGAGTGGTCAAGTTTTTCCCATCTAAAACATATGCCAAAAAGTGATGCTTTTATAATGCTTGTTGTAACTGTTATAACGGTTGTTGAAGATTTAGCAGTTGCTGTTATAGCTGGTGTTATCATATCCGCACTTGTATTTGCTTGGAAACATGCTCGTATCTGGGCTAAAAGCTATATAGAAGAGGATGGTACAAAGGTTTATGAACTTGATGGTCCACTTTTCTTTGGTAGTGCTACAACATTTCATGAAAATTTTGATATTGAAAATGACCCTAAAAAAGTTGTTATTGACTTTAAAAATGCAAGAGTTATGGATAGTTCAGGTGTAGAAGCCATAGATTCTATCACAAAAAAATACGAAGAAGCAGGTAAAAATTTGTTACTTCGCCATTTAAGTAAAGATTGTAAAGCTATATTGAAACAAGCTGGTCCACATTGTACTTATGAAGAGGATGATCCAACTTATAAAGTTGCGGTTGATTATTAAGTATCTCCTATAATGGAGATACTTAGATTAAGTTTTATCCTATCTATTAGAAGTTATAGTTCATTATAAATCTATACTCATTCCAACCAACAGTACCGTTTAAAGAATCATCAGTACTTGTTTCTTTTACATAAAAATCATCTGAAAAATTACCTCTAAAACGAAGTTGTAGATTTTTTATAGCTTCAGGGTAGTATATGATATCAAAACCAGCTTCATTTGCATCATCTTCAGTATAACCGTTGTTTTCATCCATATTGTAGTTAGCATAGTAGATAGTAGCTTTTACATTTGCACCCATATCTTTGAAGTTGTATGATGTCGCAACTTTTGTAGCTTTTGTACCAGCTAAGAACATATGACGAGTAACCATACCTTGAGTAAATGCAGGTATTCCACCCCATGGAGAGATTATAGCATTTTGGTATGATGTATCTGTATCAGAGTTTGAAGAAGTTTCAGAATAAGCTATATAAGCTGTAAAATTTTCGTATTTTGTACCAACTTTAAGACCCCAATATAAACTATCTATACTACCATCTCCACCAGCATTTTTAAGTAGTTTATCTCCTATATCATCCTCTTTTATAATCTGAGCAGATGCAAAATTTTTAAGGTTACTATTTAATAAACAATCCCATTTAAAATCAGCTTGAGCATAGATAGCATTTAGTATATCATAAGCATAGTAGTCCCAAAGTTGAACTTTTAAGTTTTGTATACCACTATAAGTAGCAGATGCCATAGTTATACCAGATGTTGATTCACCTACTGCATATTCACCCATATTTAAAAATTCACCAACTCTGTTTCTTGTATCTACATAAGAATAACCACCAGTAGAAGCTAGTAATCCACCATTATAAGCACGAGCAAATGTACCTTGAGCAAATTTTGTTACATGTGCTGCTATAAGTGTTGTATCTGGTATATCTTTGTTTATAAGAACATAAGCTTCAAAAAGATTTGGAATCATTCTTACATCATCAGCATTAGCTAGTGGAGTAGAAAGCTTCTGACGACCACCTTTAAATGTTGTGTTTCCATACTTATACTGAACATAAGCTTCACCAAGTATAGAATATCCATCATTATCCACACCTAGAAGAGTTGGATCAACTTGTGTATAGTCATCTTTTGGATCATCTAATGCAAATCCGTGAGTAGTATAAAAAGCTGTACCTAAACTAAGACCATCTAATTCAGCTGTTTCAAACTTTAAGTGACCACCTATCGCATTAGCATTACGAGTATAATCATCTTTTGCACTTCTAGAATCATCAACACTTCTTGAGATACTAAATTCTCTTATTTGACCACTAACTTTACCTTCACTAAACATACCACTTATGTCATCAGCTGCATTTAGTGCAGTTATCGCACTTATAGAAACTAAACTTAAAACTATTTTTTTATTCATATTATAACCTTTTATGTTGAATTTTATATTATCTTAATGTTAACATATTATCTTATATATAAGACTTAAAATTATTGTATAATACTAAAAAATAAAGGTAGATTATGAAGAAAATAGTATTATCAACAGCATTAATTTTAGTATTGGTTGGATGTGGTTCAGAAAAAGAGAATAAAATTGTTCAAAAAATAGAACCTAAAAAGGTTGAAGCAGTTAAAAAAGTTGAAGAAACTAAGATAGAAGTTAAAGAGGAGGTTGTTCCTAAAGAGAAAAAAATTATCTAAATATATCTCTAAACTTTAGTATTTTTTAGTTTGTTGGTAACCCAAATTTTTGAGTTACTAACTCCCCCTCATCATTAAAAAACAGATAGTATAAAAAATCTTTTTTAACTTTTAATCCTGCTAGATATCTAAGTGCAAGATTTGCTTGAAGTGATGCTATATGCATAACTATAGGTGTTGCTATACCATCTAGCTTATGTTTTGTTATCTTAAACATATCTGTAAATGAAGATTTATCTATAAAACATACTTGACCGTGAAAAGCTTCTACACTTCCATATATCCAAGGTAGATTTTTATCTTTTGCATAGCTGTTTATATCTGCACGAACTTCTAAGTTATCTGTAGCATCTATAATAAGGTCAACTTCTACTTCTTTTTTGCACCACTCTTTAAAATCACATTCATAAGCTATAGCTTTTACAAAAGGGCATCTTTGTTGCATCACTTTAGAATTTATAACAGCTTTATTTTTACCCTCATCACCTATTTTAAAGGCTATTTGTCTGTGTATGTTATGGTGAGATACTTCATCAAAATCCATGATGTGTATTTCAGAAATACCACTAGCTCCAAGTGCAAAAGCCAAAGATGAGCCAAGTCCACCAGCACCAACTATGGCTATTTTTTTAGTTTGTAGAAGTTTCTGTGTATCTTCTCCCCAAAGTTGGATTTGACGATGAAAAAAATCTATCATAATTTTTTTCTTTTATTTATGGTTTCTCTAAAACCCCATATTTTTCTTGCTTCTACAACCTCTCTATGGTTCATATCTACTATCATAAGTTCCTCTTTATTTCCTAGATACTCTAGTATCTCACCATTTGGTGATGCTAAAAATGAGTCTCCATAAAATTGCCAATCAACACCATCTAAAGAGTAATCCCCTATACGATTTGCTCTTAGAACATAGCAGTTATTTGTAAAGGCACGAGCAGATAATAAAGATTTCCATCTTTCATAAGAGTTAAAAGTGGAAACACTAGGAACTAGTATGCAGTCGATATTTTTCTCTTTTAGTGGCATAAATATCTCATCAAAATGTGTCTCAAATCCACTTATAATGGCAAATTTAAAGTTATTTATCTTAAAAATCAATGGGGAAGTTATCTCTTTTATCTCATTTGAGAAGTATTTTTCTTCGTTCCAATGTGGATAGTTTATAAGTAGTTGTTGATGATAGTATGATGTAGAAGAGGGTGCAAATTTAGCAATAGTTTTATAAAGTTTATCTTTCTTTACCATAACTAATGGAGCTACTATTGTCATACTATAAGTTGTAGATAACTCTTTTAGAACTTTTATTTGGTATTGTGATTGTTCTTGTATCATACTTGTAGATAGATTTTCTAACTCTTTAAAAAAAGGTGTTAATATATACTCACCTAGAAGTAAAAGTTGAACATCTTGTTTATGTGCTATTCTTATGTAGTTGTATAGTTTTGTATTGCTCATACCTTGTGAGCTAAGTTGTAAAACAGCCGCTTTCATAGTTAAGAACCTTTTATCTCTTTTATTTTAATCTCAGCTTCTTCTAGTATCTTTTGAGCCTTTTTTAATTCACCCATACCTTTTTCATAAGCTTTTACACTCTCTTGAAGAGTTATTTCTGGGTTCATAAGAGTTTCTAATGTTTTTTTTGCATTGTCTATTTTTAATTCAAAGTTATCTTTAGTTGCCATCTAGTGCTTCCTTTATATGATGTTCAAATTTTTCTAGCTCTACAAGAAATGCATCATGTCCATAATCACTTTGTATATCTATATATGTATGATTTTTGTTTTTTATGCTTTTTAGTGCATCAGCTAACTCTTTCATCTCAAAATTTCTAAAAAGTAAATCGTTTGAGAAACTTATAAGGTATAGTTTTGCAGTTATCTTTCTCATAGCATCAGCTAGAGAATCAAAACCTCTACTTAAATCATAAATATTTATAGCTTTTGTTATATACAGATAAGCTAAAGGGTCGAACCATTTGCTAAAGTTGTAGCCATTGTATTCTAGGTATGATTCAACTTGAAATTTTCCAAAAAGTTCGTAAAGACCATCTGTAAGTTTATACTCTCTACCAAATTTTTCATCCATAGATTCGTGAGATAAAAAGCTAATGTGTCCAGCCATACGACCAACAGCCATACCAGATAGACCTTGCTCTTTTATAATCTCAGGGTCATAATAACCATCTTTAAAATCAGGGTCTCTAAGTATAGCTTCACTAGCAACTTTATTAAAGGCTATAGCCCATGGTTGTGTTGCATGGGTTGTTGCTAATGCTATGATTTTATTTGCAAAGTTTGGATAATGTATAGCAAACTGTAAAGCTTGCATTCCACCCATACTTCCACCTATAATAGCTTCAACCCTATGGATTCCAAGCCTATCAAATAAAATTCTTTGAGCTTTAACCATATCCTTTATCGTTATAACTGGAAATTTGTAACGGTAAGGTTCATTATATGATACTTGCATAGATATAGGACCAGTTGAACCAAAACAAGAACCTATAACATTTGTACAAATTACAAAGTATTTATCTGTGTCTATGGTTTTACCAGAGCCGATAAGCCCATCCCACCAACCAGCTTTTGTTTCATCTTCATAAACACCAGCTACATGGTGTGAACCTGTAAGTGCATGACAGATAACTATGACATTACTCTTGTCTTCATTTAATACACCATAAGTTTCATAAATGATATCATAAGGTTGTAAAATACGACCACTTTCAAGATAAAGAGGATTTGTAAAATGTTCAGTATATGTTTTTAGGTTTAAACTCATAATGACATTTTAGCAAAAATGGCTTTTATAAGTATAAATCTTACATATTTATAAAATAATTATATAAAATATATAAAAATAAAAGCAAAAATTGGATAAAATTGAGAACTTATAATTTTTTTATCTAAGGAAATCTATGTTTGAGACTATTATTGGGCTTGAAGTCCATGTACAACTAAACACAAAAACTAAACTTTTTTGCTCGTGTCCTACGAGTTTTAATCATGTTCAAAACACGAACACTTGTCCAACTTGTTTAGCACTTCCAGGTGCATTACCTGTTTTAAATAAAGAGGTTGTACATAAGTCTATAATGTTAGGTACAGCTTTAGAAGCTACTATAAATAAAACTTCTTATTTTGACAGAAAATCTTACTTTTATCCAGATTCACCATCTGCTTATCAAATAACTCAACTTTATACACCTATAGTTGAACATGGTAAGCTTCAGATTGATTTTGAGGATGGAACTCATAAAGAGATAAGAGTTAATCGTGCTCATATAGAAGCAGATGCTGGTAAAAATATACATGATGGAGATATCAGTAAAGTTGATTTAAACCGTGCTGGGACACCATTACTTGAAATAGTATCAGAACCAGATATGAGAAGTGCAGAAGAGGCTATACTCTACCTTAAAAAACTACACTCTATCATCCGTTACTTAGATATAGGTGATGCAAATATGCAAGAGGGTTCATTCCGTGTTGATGTAAATGTTTCTATAAGACCAAAGGGAGATGAAAAACTTTATACTCGTGTTGAGATTAAAAATATCAACTCATTTAAGTTTATACAAAAAGCTATAGAACTTGAAGTAGCTCGTCAAACTGAAGCTTGGGAAGATGGCATCTATGATGAAGAGATTTGTCAAGAAACTCGTCTTTTTGACCAGACTAAACAAGAGACTCGTTCTATGAGAGGTAAAGAGGAAGCTGCTGATTATCGTTACTTTCCAGAGCCTGACCTTTTAAAAACTGTTGTAACAGATGAGATGTTAGAGAAGTATTCTAAGATACCTGAGCTTCCTGATGCTAAAAGGGAAAGATTTATAAAAGAGTATGGTATGAATAAATACAATGCAGTTGTTATAACTTCTGCTGTTGAGATGGCACACTTTTTTGAAACTATGATGGCTGAAGATGGTGTAACTGCAAAAACAGCAACTTCACTTCTTACTGTTGAGCTTCAAGGTCGTTTAAAAGGTGATATGAATATAACAAACTCACCAGTAGATGCTAAAAAACTTGGATTTTTAGCAAAAAGAATAGATGACAAAACTATAAGTGGAAAAGCTGCTAAGGATGTTTTAGACTATCTTATGGAAAATGTAGATGCTGAGGTTGATGAGACTATTGAAAAACTTGGTTTAAAACAAGTAACAGATACTGGAGCTATTGAAGCTATGTGTCAAGAGATAATAGACGCAAATCCTGAAAAAGTTGAACAATATAAAGCTGGAAAAGACAAGCTGTTTGGTTTCTTTGTTGGACAGGTTATGAAAGCTTCTAAAGGTAGTGCAAACCCTCAAGCTGTAAATGAAGTGTTAAAGGTAAAACTTAGTTAATGGATAAGTTTAATCGTTATTTAGTTGATTTTGCATATTTTTTAAAAACATCTGTATCTTACCAGCAAAAGAGACGATTCTTTTACAATATACTTGAAAATGATGATTATAAATATAAAAAATATTTTGATATTTTTATGATAATCTTGATTTTTTCAAGTGTATCTATTTTGATTTATGAAGTAAAACGAGATGTGCATGATTATCTCAATATGTTCAATAGCTATGTTATATCTATGGTTTTTTTTATAGAATATATACTGAGACTATGGATATCTAGTAGTGTATCAACAGTTATTATCCATCAAGATGAATATTCAGATCTACTTGGTAAAGAGTTTTCACTTTGGTTTGTTGTAAAGAGGATAGTAAGGGATAAGTTAAATTATATTTTATCTCCAAAAGCTATTATAGATCTTTTAGCTATTATGCCTTTCTTTCATGAACTTAGACTTCTTCGTATATTTATACTTTTTCGTGTATTTAAAATCTTTAGATATGCAAAGAGTTTTCAAACTTTTTCATCTGTTCTTGCAAGTAAGAAATTTGAATTTTTTACTTTGGCGATGTTTGCTTCTATAGTTATTTTTGTATCTTCTATTTTAATCTATGTTATGGAAGCAAATGACCCTAAGTCTCCGATAAGTAGTTTATATGAAGCTTTTTACTGGTCTATTGTTACTATTTCTACAGTTGGTTATGGTGATGTTGTTGCTGTTAGCCATGAGGGTCGTTTTGTAGCAATAGTTGTTATCTTATCTGGTATAGCAGTTATGGCTTTTACAACTTCATTGTTTGTATCTGCTTTTACAGAAAAATTAGAAGAGATTAAAGAAAATAAGACTATTTTAGATGTTTCAAAAGCTAAAAATATATGTATAATTTGTGGATATGAAAATATAGCTAAAGAGGTAGCAAAAAAACTTATAAATTCACATTTTGAAGTATTGATTTTAGATGAAGATGAGCATCGTGTTTTAAATGCTAAAAAAGATGGTTTAACTGTTTTAGATTATGACCCTGGAGCTATAGATAGTTACAAAAAACTAAACATTGATTTGTCAACGAGAGTTAAGGCTATATTATGTTTAAGAGAAGATGATGTTGAAAATGTTTATACTGCTTTAACTGTTCGTTCTTTAAGTAAGGATGTTTATATGATGTCCTTACTTATAAATCAAGCAAATAGGAATAAATTATTGCACTCTGGTGTAAATGAAATCTTATATGATAAAGAGTTTATAGGTCTAGTAGTAAAAGAGTATGTTGGACAACCTGTTGCTTTTGAAGCTATACATGAATTTCGTTCAGAAGATAGTAAGATTAAGATAAAAGAGATAACTATCACAGAGCGTATAGTTTCTACTACTGCAATGGTTAAAGAGTTAGAAAATAAAAGTTTGAGAGTTTTACTACTTGGTATATATAAAAAATCATCTAAAAGATTTTTCTTTAACCCTTTAGAAGATACATTACTTGAAAGTGGCGATATAATTTTAGTTATGGGAAATTATATGTTCATTAAAGAGTTTGAAAAAAATTTAGCTCATAAATAAAAAAGGTTTTTGATGAAAAGTGTGAGTGCTTTAATATTCGGTTTTAATGAATACGGTTTAGAAATAGCTAGAAATGTAAACTACAAATATAAAGATATTACTATTTTTAATCTTGATAAGTCTGAATTTATATATGCTGGAGATATTGATTATACATTAAGAATATTTGATTTAAGTGATGATTGGGAAGAGATAGAAGAAGAATTTGATATGGAAAAATCAATTATCTTCTGTGCTATAAGGGATGAAGCTAAAAATATATTTTTAACTATATCTCTTAGATCATATTTTAAAGATGCTACTATCATCTCTTTAACAAATAACAAAGAAGATGCCAATAAACTCAAGATGGCAGGTGCTTCTAAGGTAATTCCAATAGTAGAAACAACAGCTGGTATAATAACTGATATGTTAAAAAAACCTATAGCTACTGAAATATTACACAATATACTATATGAAGATAGTGAACTTAAAATTGAACAAGTCAAAATAGAAAATGCAAAATATTTTGAAAAAGAGTTTCCAGCTGATATTAACTGGAGTGAAAGATTTGGTATTTTGGTTTTATCAATAGTTCATGAGGATATGAGTAGAGAATTTATATATTCGTCAAAATCAAAACATACCAAATTAATTGATGGAGATATACTTATTGCTGTTGGATATGATACAGATTTAAAAGATTTTCAAAAAAGGATAGGGGGTTAAGATATGTCTAAAATAGGAGTTGTTGGAGCTGGTAAATGGGGAAGTGCTTTAGCTTTTGCATTTGAACAAGATAATGATGTTATCATAACTTCTAGGACATATAGGAATTTAGATAATTTTGTATCTTTAGAAGAGATTTTAGAATGTGAATATTTAGTTATAACTATACCTGCCCAGCAAATTGCTTTTTGGTTAAAAGAAAATTTTGTTTTTAAAAATCAAAAAGTTTTGGTTGCTTCAAAAGGTATTGAAGCTTCAAGTGGTAAATTTTTATATGATATATATAAAGATTATTTACCAGATGAAAATCTAGCTTTTTTATCTGGACCATCTTTTGCAACTGAAGTTATGATGTCTCTTCCTACTGCTATTGTTGTTAATTCTAAAAACTTAGATTTAGCAGATAAATTTGCTTCTTTTTTCCCTACATTTATAAAAGCTTATACTTCTAGTGATATTATGGGTGCAGAGGTAGCAGGTGCATACAAAAATGTAATTGCAATAGCATCTGGTATATGTGAAGGTTTAAATCTTGGTAAAAATGCTTCTGCTTCACTTATAGCTAGAGGTCTTGTAGAGATGCAACGATTTGGTAAGGTGTATGGGGCTGAAGATGAAAGTTTTTTAGGGCTTAGTGGTGCGGGGGATCTTTTTTTAACAGCTTCTTCTACTATGAGTCGTAATTTTCGTGTTGGACTTGGTCTTGCTGAAGGAAAAACACTAGATGAAATTTTAGATGAATTAGGTGAAGTTGCAGAGGGTATAGATACAACATATGCTTTAAATAAAATAGCTCAGGAAAAAAAATTATATCTTCCTATTGCAAAAGAAGTTTATGCAATGTTAAATGGTAAATCACCTAAAAGTTCTTTAAAAAATCTTTTAAATAAAAATTAATTAATATGATTATGGTATATTTTAATTTATAAAAGTAGTATTTTAATCAAAATAAATAAAAACTAAAAATATTTCTAAAGGTTATCATAGATATGTATGAAAATATGGAACAAATAAAAAAAATAAGCTTCGGTACATTAGTAGGAATTGTAGCTTTCATTATATCGTTAAGTCTTTTTAATGCTACTCAATCTTCCCTTTTGGGAATTATAGCTTTTTTAGTTGTATTGTGGACAAATGAAGGATTACCTTTAGCAGTTGTATCTTTGATGCCTATTATACTTTTTCCAGCTTTTGGCATCATAACCACAAAAGCTACTACTGTTAATTATGCTCATCCTATTATATATCTGTTTTTAGGTGGGTTTTTATTGGCTATAGCTGTTGAGAAAAGTAAGCTTCACACTTTTATAGCAGATAAGATGTTGTCTCTTTTTCCAAATACACCTAGGGGGATTATATTTTCTTTAGCTATCACTTCTGGATTGCTTAGTTCTATACTATCAAATACAACTACAACACTTTTACTTATATCTATAGCACTATTTATAACTGAGGATGTAAAGTTAAAGATGAGATTTGCTTTAGCTATCGCTTATGGTGCTAGTGTTGGTGGGATTATTACACCTATAGGTACACCACCAAACCTTATACTTTTAGGTGTTATGAGCGATAAAGGGATGCCAACTATACCATTTTTTGAGTGGATATATATGGTTTTTCCTTTGGCTATGATTATGTTTATTGTTGTATCTTATATACTTAGTTTAGGGCTTGATAATCAACCTATAAAAAGGGAACTAAAAAAAGAGAAATTAAATTCTCAACAAAAGAAAGTGATGTATGTACTTTTTTCACTTGTTCTTTTACTTTTGGTAAATGCTCCTATTAGACCATATTGGGATGGATTAGGGCTTAGTGAAGCTGGTATATTGTTAGGGGTTGGACTTTTATTTTTTATGCCACCATTTAATGTACTTGATTGGGTTAGAGATAAAGAGAATATACCTTTTAGAATTATATTTCTTTTTGGAGCAGGATTTTCTATAGCAAAAGCATTTTCAGCTACAGGACTTGCTGACGAGGTTGCATCTTATCTTATCGTTGTTACAAGTTTACCACCAATGTTGCTTTTGTTAGTAGTGGCTTCTATGATAACTTTTACAACAGAGATAACATCAAATACGGCACTTATATCTATAATGTTACCAGTTATATACTCAGTAGCAGAGCAAACAGGTATAGATGCTAGACTTTTTATGATGGTAGCTACTATATGTTCAAGTTATGCATTTATGTTACCAATAGCAACTCCACCAAATGCTATAGCTATGAGTAGTGGTGTTGTTGATGTAAAAACAATGATAAAATACGGAGTGATTTTTAATTTTGTAGGTATATTTTTGATAGTTATGATAGCTGAATTTTTCTGGAAATAGTTAAACTCAGGTTAAAAGCTAAAGCAAATATGCTTTAGCTTTTAGTAGATAGATTTTTTATAAACTCACTCATAAAACGAACACCAGCACCAGTTCCACCGTGAACATTACAGTCCCAAGGACTCTCAGTATAAGCTGAACCAGCTATATCAAAGTGTAACCACTTCTCTTTGTTTTCATCTTTTATAAAGTTATCTAAGAAAAGTCCAGCAGTTATAGCTCCACCATAAGGCTTATTTGAGATATTACATATATCTGCTATATCACTTTTTAGTTGTTTTTTTAGATATTTATTAAATGGTAAAGATGCCGTTAGTTCTCCAGCTTTAGTTGAAGATCTTCTAATATTATGTTTTAGATTTCCATTGTGACCCATTATACCAGTTGTATATTGACCAAGTGCTACCATACAAGCACCTGTAAGAGTTGCAAAATCAAAAAGATAATCTGCTTCAACTTTATCTTGAGCATAGTCAAGTACATCAGCTAGAACCAAACGACCCTCTGCATCTGTATTTCTAACCTCTATAGTATCACCTTTTCTTGATGTTAAAACATCATCAGGTTTATAAGCATCTCCACCTATCATATTTTCAACTGCTCCAACAAAAGCATGAACTTCTATATCTAGTTTTAAATCACTAACAGCTTTTATGATGCCAAGAACAGCACAAGCACCAGCTTTATCCATCTTCATAGTTACCATAGAAGTAGCAGGTTTTAAACTAAGTCCACCACTATCATAAGTTAGACCTTTCCCTATAAGAGAGATAGTTTTTTTAGCATTTTTTGGTTTATATGATAGATGGATAAGTTTGCTATCATGGCGAGAAGCACGACCAACAGCCAACATAGCATTACATTTTTCTGTTTTTAACTCTTTTTCACCTAAGATACTACACTCAAGAGAGTTTTCTTTTGCTAGTTTTTTAGCAAGTTTAGCAAGTTTTGGAGGGTTTAAATCCTCTGGTATTGTATTTACTAAATCACGAGTAAAACAAGTTGCTTCAGATATTATGATAGCTTCTTCAAAAACATCTGTTAGTTTTTCTATATTTTCACATATCAGATATATGTTTTTGATTTTTGATTTTTTTGGTTTTGATTTGTAGTTATTAAACTCATAACCACCTAGTATAAAACCTTCTATAATAGGTTTTATACTTTTATCATCTACTTCTATAGAGATTGATTTATAATCAAATGATTTTATATTTTTTGCCACTGTAGCTATTGTACTTCTTATATTGTCATTTTCATAGTTTTCAACACCACAAAAAAGTAAAGATTTACCATGCATAGCGAAGTAGCTATCTTGAGAAGCATTAAATCCAGCTTTTGAAAAAGTTTTTTTAAACTTTGCCTTTTTTATTTTCTCTTCTGTTATAATTTTTATAGTTAGATTTTTTTTAAAATCTTTTGTTTCATTGTTGATTAGTTGTATATTCATAATTTTCCTTTTAATCAAAGTTTAGTAAATCTTTAGCTTGTATCATATCTTTATCCCCACGACCAGAAAGATTTACTATAATAAGTTTACCTTTTATATCTGGTAGTTTTTTTAGATATGCTACTGCATGAGATGATTCAAATGCTGGGATAATTCCCTCTTTTTGACTAAGCCATACAAAAGCATCGAGTGCTTCATCATCTGTTACATAGTCATAACTTACTGAACCATTATCATTATGAAAAGCATGTTCGGGTCCAATACCAGGATAATCAAGTCCAGCAGATATAGAGTGAGCTTCTAAAATCTGACCATCTTCATCTTGTAGAAGATAACTCATCTGACCATGTAAAACTCCAGCTCTACCTTTTTTAAGGCTACAACCATTTTTATCATCTATACCAAAACCACCAGCTTCTATACCTATACATTCAACTTCATCATCTTCTAAGAAATGTTGAAACATACCTATAGCATTGCTACCGCCACCTATACAAGCGATTATATGGTCTGGAAGTCTATCCTCTTTTTCAAGTATCTGTTCTCTTGCCTCATAACCTATAATGGCTTGAAAATCTCTAACCATCATAGGATAAGGGTGTGGTCCTGCTACTGTACCTATGATATAAAATGTATCTCTAGCATTTGTTACCCAGTGTCTTATAGCATCATTCATAGCATCTTTTAAAGTTCTACTACCACTCTCAACAGCATTTACTTTTGCACCAAGAAGTTTCATACGAAAAACATTTAACTCTTGTCTTTCAACATCTTTAGCACCCATAAAAATTTCACATTCTAAACCTAACAATGCACATATAGTAGCAGTTGCTACTCCATGTTGTCCAGCTCCAGTTTCAGCTATAATCTTTTTGTAACCAAGTCTTTTTGCCATAAGCCCTTGAGCTATAACATTGTTTACTTTATGAGCCCCTGTATGGTTTAAATCTTCTCTTTTGAAGTAGATTGTAGCTTCTAGTTCATCAGATATATTTTTAGCATAGTATAGTGGACTAGGGCGACCAACATAGTCTTTTAGGTAGTAATGAACCTCTTGCCAAAAATCTTGATTAAATCTTATACTTTCGTATTCATCACGAAGTTTTAAAAGTGCTGGCATCAATGTTTCAGGTACATATCTCCCACCAAATATTCCAAAATGACCATTTTCATCTGGGTCAAATTTTGATGCTTTAGGTATATACATCAATCCACCTCCACTATATTGTAAACTTTTGTTGTGTTTTCAAGATTTTTAATCCCATCTAAAAAAGTAAGACCTATAATAAAACAAGCTTCAACACAGTTTGCTCCTGCTTTATTTATAAGTTTTACAGCTGCATTTGCTGTTCCACCAGTAGCGATTAAATCATCTATAACTAAAACTTTTGCATTTGTATTATGAAATGCATCTTTATGAATCTCTATTTCATCAAAGCCATATTCTAAAGAATATTTTTCACTTATAGTTTCAGATGGAAGTTTGCCTTTTTTTCTAATAGGTACAAATCCTATCTTTAACATTTGAGCAAGAGAAGCACCAAATATAAAGCCTCTAGCATCTATACCTGCTATATAATCTAAATCATACTCTTTATATCTTATATAAAGATGCTCCATTAAGATACTATATGCTTCCTTATTGTTTAAAAGTGTAGTTATATCTTTAAAAACTATACCTTTTTTAGGAAAATCTTTTATATCTCTTATTGAACTTTCTATTATCTTTCTTTGAGTATCGCTAAGTGTCAAATTTTATCCCTTTTTATAGTAAAGCTTCGATTCTATTTTCTAGTGCTTTAATCTTTCCGTTTAATCTATCTGTTTCTTGTCTATACTTTGTATTTCTTTGTTTAACAACTTTTAGCTCATTTCTAAGTTTTGTTAACTCTTCTGTTAAAATGTCAACATTACCCAATGCTCTTTGTAGTTGAATTTGGTATTTTCTTATAAGAACTTCAGCCTCTTGAAGTGTCAATTTCATCAAGTCATTTCCGCGTTGTTCTTTATTTGTAATACTTTTAAAATAAAACATTTTAACAAATAAATATATACAAAGCATCGTTGTTATTGTTAAAAGTGACCACTCCCAAAACATAAAAAAGCCTTATTTAATCTCTATTTTTTCAACTCTACCACAATGGCGACCACCATCGAAACTACTAGCTATCCAAGCATCTAAGATAGATTCAGCTACACCTTTTCCTACAATTCTCTCTCCAAAACATAGTATATTTGCATCGTTGTGTCCACGAGCTACAGTTGCCGTATATGCATCGTGACAAAGTGCAGCACGGATGCCATCATGGCGATTTGCAGCCATACTCATACCTATACCACTACCACATATAAGAATCCCTTGAGATTGTTTATCTTCAAGTACACTAGTAGCTACTTTATGAGCATAATCAGGATAATCAACTCTATCTTTATTGAAAGGACCTAAGTCTATTACCTCATGACCTTTCTCTTTTAAAAGTTCTACTGTATAGTCTTTTAACTCTATTCCTGCATGATCTGTTGCTATATAAAATTTCATAATTATTCTCCTAAATGCGATATATTATCAATTTTTTACTTTCTTTTTGATTAGAAATATTTTTTGGATATGTTTTAAGAATTTAATTCAATGGCTACTACAGCTATTGCATAGTCACCATCATGAGTTATAGATACACTAGTATCTTTTATATTGAAAGTATTAATGAGTTTTTGTGATAGTATAATTTGAGGTGCACCTTTTTTTGTTTTTTGAATACTTATATCAAAAAAAGAACATTCTGCTCCGATACCAACTCCAAGAGCTTTAGAAGTTGCTTCTTTTACAGCCCAAAAACCAGAGGCTGTTTTATAGTTTCTAACAAGTTTTATCTCATCATCAGAAAGAAATTTTTTTAAAGATTTCTCTTTGAAACGCTCCATTAAGCGTTTCATACGAGATATTTTTATAAGATCTATGCCTATCATTTTTTATTGTATAACAAATTCGGTAAAGTATAAACCTTTTATATTGCCATCAACCATCATTGAATTTAATGAATCAATAATTTGTTGAGTCACTTTTGCTTTACCTTTTTTAGATGATATCTCCTCTAGTGTTTTAGAAGTTAGTATCCTTATAATTCTATCTCTTAAAACAGCTGACTTTGCATCTAATTCCATACTTAATTCTTCACCATCTATTTCTAAACTCATGCTAACTTTTAAGTATCTTCTTCCAGAATCACTTTTTAGATTTACAGTAAAAGTTTCTAATGGATATAATGTACCTATCTCTGAGAGTGGTCTTGAATCATCAATGGGACTTGATGAAGAAGAACTTCTTCTTTTTGTAACTTTTTTTTCTGTTTTTACAACCTCTTTATCTTGTTTTATATCCTCTTCATCATCATTCATAAGTAAAAAGGCTACAGCTCCACCTATAATGATAATAAGGATTAAAACAACAATGATTATTATCATAAGCATATTGCCAGATTTTTTTTCTTTAGGTTGTTCCTCTTCTCCTGTTTCTTTGTTTTCTTCTTCAGCCATTATTTCTCCCTTTTTTTAGTGATTTACCAAGTCATTCAACGGTAAAAATTCATAAGTATCAGCATTATAATAGTCTATTTTGCCAGTTTCCATATGATAGTACCAGCCGTGTATAGATAACTCTTCATTTTCAAATCTTTTTTTAACATTTGGATATGTTAAAATATTTTCTATCTGTTTTATAACTGATAGTTTTTCAGTTAATCTTAAAAGTTCATCTTTATTAGCATCTGTACCCAAACTCAATATTGCAGTTTTTTTAGCACTTTCACCTAACTCTAGCCATTTTTTAGTATGTATAAGTGATGGATCTATAATATCTTTATATAAAGAAGCACAAGCCCCACAATGTGAGTGTCCACATATAATAATTTCTTCAACATTTAGTACACTTACGGCATATTCTATACCAGAAGCAGTAGAGTGAAAGTCCTCATCTGGTTTATAAGGTGGTACGAAATTTCCAACATTTCTTATAACAAACAAATCACCTGGATTTGATTGTACTATCAAATCTGGAATAACTCTTGAATCAGAACAACCGATAAAAAGAGCCTTTGGTGCTTGACCATTTTTTACAAGATTTAGTAAAGATTCTTTGTTTTTCTTGAAGTATGTTCTAAAGAGGTGATTACCCTCTGCGTATTCTTCTAAATTCATGTTATCTACTTTTTACTAATTTATATACACTCTTTTATATTAAGTGCTTTCATAATCTCTTTAAAAATTTCACCAGACTCACGATGCATATCATCGTGGTACTCTACAACAAATACTTCACGGTTATTTGATAGTTCCGTTATATGTGTATTTGGTTTATAATCGTATTTTTCTATAATCTTTTCAATAGTATTTATAACTAATTTTTTTTCTTCTTCACCCTCATAAGCAGTTGATATTCTTGAAAATCTTTCTTCACTTCTTATCTCTATATCAATCATCTATATAACTCCTATAATTTATTAGGATTGATTATACTCTCTTTAGATTAAATTTTTTGTTAAATAAAATAATTTTAGTACCATTCTAAAAGCTTTGTAACTTCATCAACTATAAAAGTTTTAATCCCAGTCTTTTCAAGTGGTTTTTTTGCTACTAATGCTTTAGATATATTTTGCATCTTTGCTTCACGAAGCCTTACATCCATCCCATAAACATCTCTAACATCTCCAACAAGAGATACTTCACCTATAAATATAGTTTCTTTAGATATAGCACGGTCTCTAAAACTACTAAGTATAGCAGCGAGTATGGCTAAGTCTGCAGATGTTTCTGTTATCTTTATACCACCTGTTATATTTATAAAAACATCATAACCAGAGAGTGGAATTTCGAGTTTTCTCTCAAGTAGGGCAAGAAGCATATTTAGACGGTTGTTATCAAAACCTGTTGCTTGTCTTTTTGAGTTTGGAGTATGAGACTCTGAAACAAGTGCTTGTACTTCTAGTATGATAGGTCTTGAGCCTTCCATTATGACAGTTAGTGCTGAACCAGATTGTTGGGAATTGCGATTAAAAAATCTTGAAGCTATATCTGTTGCACTGACTAAACCATCACTTCTCATCTCAAAAACACCTATCTCATTTGTTGAGCCAAAACGGTTTTTAAACCCTCTAAGTATCCTTAATTCCTGAGAAGAATCTCCTTCAAAGTATAGTACAGTATCGACCATATGCTCTAGTATTCTAGGACCTGCTATTGAGCCTTCTTTTGTGATATGACCTATTATAAATATAGCTATATTTTTATCTTTTGCTATCCTCATAAGTTCAAAAGTTATCTGTCTTACTTGTGTAACTGATCCAGGTGCTGACGATATATCTTCACTATAAAGTGTTTGTATGGAATCTATGATGAGAAAGTCATATTCTCTTTCTTGTATCTCTATTAAAATTTGTCCAAGTCTTATTTCACTTAGAAGATATAAAGAATCTTTGTTTGCATTTAGACGGTTTGCTCTTAGTTTTATCTGACCAGTTGATTCTTCCCCAGTTACATACAATACATTTTTACCAGTTGAAGCTATATCTCCACCAACTTTTAAAAGTAGGGTTGACTTACCAACACCAGGTGAACCACCTATAAGAGTAAGAGAACCAGGAACTATCCCTCCACCTAGAACCATATCTAACTCTTTATCTTGTGATGAGTATCTATAAACAGATTCTTCTTTTATCTTATTTATACTTATAGCTTTAGCTGAATTAGATGATGACTTTTTAGTTTGTTTTACAACCTCTTGTTGATGCTCGTTTAGTTCTATAAATGAATCCCAAGCTCCACAACTTGTGCATTTACCCATCCATTTTGGTGTAGTAAGTCCACAATGTTGACATTCAAATAAGATTTTTTTCTTAGCCATAATATATAACCTATATAATTTATTTTTAAAATTATAACCTGAGTTTGACAATAGAATGCTCAAAGATAGGGTAAATAAATGGTGAGAAAGGGGTGTCAGGTACTCTTTTATGCATTTTCTTATTTTTACCTTAAATTATTTTATCTCATAGAATTAAACACTATGTTAACCAACTGTTATTTTTACTTTTTTAGTGTATAATTACTTATGGCAAAAATAGATAAACTAAAAGAAGAAAAATCAGATTATAAAGAAATATTTAAAGCT
>JAMOQV010000203.1 GCA_027068615.1 Helicobacteraceae bacterium
CCCTATTGGTTGGAGTCTCTGGATATTTTATATATATCAAGATAAATGCAAAAGAGTTACCAGAGGGTTTAGTAGCTAGTAGTGGTAGGATCGATGGGGATTTGATTTTAATCAATACAAAATATCCTGCTCGTATAAAAGATATCTTTGTTGATGAGGGTGATGTTGTTACTCAAAAACAGACGATTGCTATACTCACTTCAAAAGAGTTTACAGACAAGTTAAAAGGTTTAGAGGAAGCTATAAACTCTTTAAGAGATGAGAAGCTATCATTTACTCAAACGATAGAAGCTTCAAAAATGGAGTTAAAACTTTTAGAAAAAACTCTTCCAAATATGGTAAAAATAAAAGAAAATGATTTAAAAACCATTAAAAAAACATTATCTGGTGTAAAGCTTAAAATCAAAACTGTAAGTTTTAATTTTGAACAATCAAAAAGAGATTACAACAGATACAAAAAACTTTTTAAAACAAAATCTATATCTCCTGAAAAATTTGAACTTATAGAATTGAAGTATAAAATTACAAAAAAAGAACTTGAATCTGCAAAAGTAGATAAAGAGAAACTTTTAAATTCTATAAATATTGCTAAAACCTCTTTGCAAATTCAAAAAGACAATCTAAAAAAGATAGATATTTTAAAACAAAATATCAAAGCATCACAAACAAAATTAATTTCTTTAGATGCTAAGGTAAAACAACTAGAAGCTAACAGAGATGAGGTGCAATCTATGATAGATGAACTAACCCTCAAATCACCAATAGATGGCTTTGTAATAGAAAAAATAGCACACAAAGGCGAGGTAGTAGGTGCTGGTATGGGTGTTGTAACTTTAAGTGATACAAAATCTTACTATCTTAAACTATTTATCGACACTATGAATAATGGCAAAATAAAAATAGGTGATGATGCTGTTATATTTTTAGATTCAAATCCAGACAAACCTATAAAAGCAAAAGTGGTTCGTATAGCTCAAAAAGCAGAGTTTACCCCTAAAGATGTAAGTGTTAGAAGTGACAGAATTCAGCGAGTCTATGCAGTTCGTTTAAAACCTCTTGAGTATGACCCTATTTTAAAACTTGGAATCCCTGCTATTGGAATTATTGGAGTTGATGGAACAAAACTACCAAACTCTTTAGATGAAATTCCTGAGATATAAATATGTTAGAAGTAAAAAATCTAGCTGTATCTCATAAAAAAAAGATAGCTATAAAAAACTTAAATTTTCAAGTTAATGATGGTGAAATTTTAGGTTTTATCGGAGCTGATGGAGCTGGAAAAAGTTCCTCTTTAAATGCTATTGCTGGAGTGATAAAGTTTGATGGGGAGATTATTTATAATGGTTTTAGTTACAAATCACCAAAAGAGGTACAAAAAGTTAAACAAAACATTGGTTATATGCCTCAAGGTATTGGTCTTGTTTTATATAAAACTTTAACTATAAAAGAGCATTTAGATTTTTTTACAGATATTAGAGATATAAAGATTGACAAAGCGTTTTTAGACTATAAAAAGCATCTACTCTCTATGGCAGGACTTGAAAGGTTTTTAGATAGACGAGCAGGTGATCTAAGTGGTGGTATGATGCAAAAACTCTCTCTTGTTTGCACTATGCTTCATCGTCCTAAGCTTTTGATTTTAGATGAACCAACTACTGGAGTTGATCCACTAAGTAGGATTGAACTTTGGGAGATTTTAAAACAGAGTGCAAAAGAGTTTAACACTATCTCCATAATTAGTACAGCTTATATGGGTGAAGCTTCAAAGATGGATAATATTTTACTTTTTGATGAGGGTGAGATTATAGCTAGAGGAAGTTCTAAGCAACTTATAGATGAGATTAAACCTTTTGTTTATGACAAAATAGAGACAGATAAAAAACATATCACTATATCTGATACTACATATTGTTTGGAAAATTTGGAAAATCATCATCAAGAACCAACACTAGAATCACTATTTTTTGTAAATGCTTTAAAAAAAGACAGATTATTGCCAAAGTTACAAATATCTAAATCTAAAGAGAGTATAGATAAAAATATTGTTGTGATGAAAGCCACTAAAATCACTAAAAAATTTGGTGATTTTTATGCAAATAAAGATGTAGATTGTGAGCTTAAAAGTGGTGAGATTTTAGGGCTTTTAGGAGCAAATGGAGCAGGAAAAACTACATTTATAAAAATGCTTTTAGGATTGCTTCCTCTTGATGGTGGAGAGTTAGAACTTTTTGACAAAAAGATTAAAAGTAGTGAAGATAGAAATAAGCTAAAATCTCAAATAGGCTATGTAAGCCAACATTTCGCACTTTATGATGATATGACTGTTAAAGAAAATATGATGTTTTTTGCTTCTATTCATAAAATTGATGCTAAAAAATCTGCACAACTTATAGACAGCTATTCAAAAGAGTTAGGATTTGAAAGATATTTAGATGAGATGCCAAAAAGTTTGCCACTTGGGATTAATCAAAGATTTTCTTTAGCTGTTTCTATTTTACATGAACCAAAAGTTTTATTTCTTGATGAACCTACAAGTGGAGTTGATGCTATTGCTAGGGCTCAGTTTTGGGAACTTTTAAAAGAGTTGAAAGAAAAAAGAGGGATTTCTATACTTATTACAACTCACTATATGAGTGAGGCTGAATTTTGTGATAGGGTTGTTTTGCTAAAAGACGGACAAAAAATAGCAGATGATGAGGTTGAAAATTTTTATAAAAAATTTCCAAATGCAAACAGTTTTGAAGAGATTTTCTTGGAGTATTATAGATGAAAATTTCATCTCTTGCCGATAGGCAAAGCTTTAGTGAAAGGAATTTTAATTGGAGCTTTGCTTTAATTAAAAGGAGATATTAATATGAGATTAAGAGTTATAAAAGCCTATTTTATAAAAGAGATGATAGAGTTAATAAGAACAAAAATGATAATGATGCCTTATGTTATGCCACTTTTAATTGTAATACTTTTTGGTTATGGTATAAAAATGCAAGTTACAGGGGTAAGAACACTTATACTAGATAATGACAATTCACAAATATCAAGAAAACTGATTTTAAAGTTTGAACACTCAAAATATTTTACAACAACACTTAAAAATATGAGTGAAAAAGATGCTCTAAGAGAGATGAAAAAAGCAAATACAGATGCCATAATCATCATCCCATCATCATTTCAAAAGAACTCTCTTAAGGGGGTAAAAACTGAAATAGGAGTTTTTATAGATGCCTCTTTCCCCTCCCGTGCAACTACGATAGGTAACTATATTCAAGGTGTTATTTTGGATTTGGCAAATGATTTTCACATAGATAGTAGTGGAGTGATAAATATAAATACAAGAAATCTTTTCAATCAAGCCCTAAGAGATGAAGAGATGATAGTCCCTGGACTTATCGGTATGGTTTTTTTAATTGCTCCTGCTATTATGACTGCTCTTTTGATAGCTAAAGAAAAAGAAGAAGGAACTATTTTTAACTTTTACTCTTCATCTGTTTCAAAAGTAGAATTTTTAGTAGCAAAACTCTCGGCTATCTTTTTTCTTGTATCGATCAATATTTTCATAGTTTTTTTAGTCTCTTCCTATCTTTTTGATTTGCCATTTCGTGGAAGTTTTTTTCTGTTTTGGTTAGCAAGTGAGGTTTATGTTTTTGTGGCACTTGGATTTGGATTGTTGGTATCCATTGTATCATCATCGCAAATAGTAGCTATTATTGTTACACTTATGCTTACAATTTTACCTAGCTTTATGTATTCTGGAATGATAATGCCAATTAGCTCTATGAGTGGAGAAGCTTTTGTTTTAGCTCATATCTACCCTGTGATGTATTATAACCATATCATTTATGATACTTTTTTAATAGGGCAGGGGTTTGATTCATCTACAAATATATTGTATCTACTACTGTTATTTGGTTATGGGATTGTACTTTTTATATCAGGCTTATTGCTTCTTAAAAAGGAGATAAAGTGAAGATATTTTTTACTATAGTTTTAAAAGAGTTACTGAGTTTTTTCCGCTCTTTTGGTTTAGTTTTTATAGTTATATATTTTTTTACGGCTGAAGTTTATGTAGCAGCAACTGGTATGGAGATAGAAGCTAGAAATGTAGCCATTGGGGTTGTAGATAAAAGTGCAGGTGGAATAAGCAAAAAAGTTTTATCTAGTCTTCATTCACCTGAGTTTCAAACTTCAAAATATTATAAATCGCAAAAAGAGTTAAGTGATGCAATTTATAACAAAGATATTATGGTTGGGATGATTTTTGATGAAGATTTTGAAAAAAATTACTATAAAAAACAAAATCCAACTATAAATATACTTATAGATAGTACAACAGCATCACAAAGTTTAATGGCAATAGGATATATTCAAAATATTGTAATGAAATTCAATAACTTAAAACTACCAGTTGAGTTAAAAATGCACAAACTTTTTAATCAAAATGCCGATACAAAACTCTTTATGGGAGTAAGTGAACTTTTATCTGTTATAACTTTGCTTACGACTATTTTAACAGCTATCGCTTTTGTAAAAGAGAAAGAGAGTGGCACTTGGGATATTATGCTTTTGATGCCTGTTAATCCTAAGATTATAATACTTGCAAAATCACTCTCTCAAATTATTATTATGATGGTTGGTGTGAGTATAAGTGTTGGATTAATCCTGTTTCATTCATTGGATGTTCCCATAAATGGAAACCTTTTAAACTTCTTTATTCTTACATTCTTTTATGTTGCTACAACTGCTGGAATTGGTTTGTTTATAGCAGCAATATCAAAAAATATTATGCAAGTATCTCAATTTTCTATAATTATTATGATGCCAATAATCTTTTTAAGTGGAGCTTGGACACCCATATATGCGATGCATCCATTTTTACAATATCTATCTATATTTTCACCTCTTAGATATTATATAGAGGGGAGTGAAAGTGTATTTTTTAGGGGGACTGAGTTTATAGATTTGTTACCATATTTTTCAGGGGTGTTGATTTTAGGTATTATACTTTACTGGTATGGATTTAGAAAGATTGGGAAATTGTTTTAAAAAAAGGAAAAAAAGATGCATTGGATCTATTTAATCTTTGCAATAGTTTTTGAAGTAGCTGGAACTTTGAGTATCAAACAAGCAACACTTGGAAATGCTTACTTTTGGAGTGGAGTTATTACAGTTTGTTATATAGTGTCATTTACACTTATATACTATGCAACTAAAAAAATTGAAATAGGTGTAGCTTATGCTATATGGGCAGGGCTTGGAACATCACTGATTGCCATACTTGGTTGGCTAATATTTAAAGAGGATATGAATCTTATAAAAGTATCTGGAATTGTATTTATAGTTATTGGTGCAGTTTTATTGAAACTTCAAACTACAGTATAGGTTAAAAGCTAAACTTAAAACTAATTGTTATACAATAAACAAAATACTATTAAAGGGTAGAAGATGGGTTTTTTCGGTGGAAATAGTGAAGACAAAAACAAGATACAACAACTAGAGCAACAAAATCAATCTCTTAAAAATGAGATAGAAGATTTAAGAACACAGTTGAGTCAAGCTCAATATATTCATGAACAAGATGAAAGTTCGTCTGATAAAGCAAAAGCAGAAGAGGAAGCTACAAAACTTCTTATAAAGTCTTATGGTAGTGGAGTTGGATTTGCTAGAACGGTTATGGAGAGTGCTGTTGATGAGTTGGAAAAAGCAAAAGAGGTAAATGGATCTACATCTCAAAAGATAGACTCAATTACTACTAGTTCAGAAAACATAAATGCATCTGTAGATAAAATCGCACAAGAGGCGATAAACTTAGACAATGGTGCTAGTTCACTAAATGATAGTGTAGTAAACATTGGAGATATTATAAACCTTATCAAAGATATATCAGACCAAACAAATCTTTTAGCATTAAATGCTGCTATAGAAGCTGCTCGTGCAGGTGAGCATGGTCGTGGTTTTGCTGTTGTTGCAGATGAGGTAAGAAAACTAGCAGAGAGAACTCAAAAAGCTACTCAAGAGGTTGAGATAAGCATAGGTCAGTTAAAACAAAACACTTCAGAGATTCAAGATGTTTCAGCAATGTTTAGAGAAAACACCGATAGCATAAGTGAAACCTTAAACTCATATTTTGAAGACTTAAAGGTCGTTATAGACAACTCTAAAATTATCAGCAATGCAACAGAAAATATAACAAATGAGATAAATGTAGGTACAGGTAAAATAGACCACATACTTTTTAAACTTCAAGCATATAACACTTTTATAAACGATGAAAAAAGTAACATGATAGATGAACATAGTTGTAGATTTGGAAGATGGTTTGCAGATAATAAAGATAAAATCAAAGACGATACAAAAACTATAAGCTTCCTTACTCAGCACCATGCAAATGTTCATCAAAAAGCAAAACTTGCAGTTGAACAATGGTTAGCTGGTAAATATGCAGAGGCTATGAAAACTATGAAAGAGGTTGAACACTCTAGTGAGGTTGCTTTTGAAGAGCTTTACGATAGTTTTGTAAATCATAGAAAGTAGAGAATTGGTATATTTTATAAGTGTTGCATACTTAAAAGTTATAAAGATGCAATGCTTAGTTAATGTAGTATAATCCCAAATGAGAAAAGATTCCCCATACTATCAACCTAGCATAGAGACTTTGCAATGTGCTTCGTTGTTTAATGGTGTAGATGAAAGGATGATAGAAGAGATATTGGGATATTTTACCCCTATGACTTTGCCTAAAAAGACCTCTATACACCCATGGCAAACTCAAATATCACTCTTTGTAATCATAAAAGGTAGAGTTAAAGTTTCTACTATAAATCCGACTAATGGTCGTGAGTATATTGTTTCACTGTTAGATAAAGGTGATGTTTTTGATATTATTTCACTACTTGATGCAAAAAAACATGAAGTAAATATTGAGACCATAGAAGAGGTTCAGCTTTTAAAGATGCCTATACAGACAGCACGCGATTGGTTAGAAAAAAATCCACAATTCAACAAAAACATTCTACCCTATATAGGGGAGAGAATGCGATATTTAGAAAGTAGCAGTTCTAATTTGGCACTCTACGATACTATGGATAGATTGGTAAAATTAATCTTAGACAATGTAGATGTTCACAGCAAAATGAAAAATGAATTTCCAGTAAAGCTTATCAACGATCTATCTCATGAGTCCTTAGCCCAAATGATAGGTTCAGTACGAAAGATTGTAAATCTTAATATTCAAGAGTTAAAAAAAGAGGGGATTATCTCATCGCTACGAGGTAAACTCTCTGTAAATAATCTTGAAAAACTACTTGATAAATGTAAAGATATTGTATAAATGCCTCTTAAGTAACAGAATCTTTTTTTAAAATTGTATATACTT
>JAMOQV010000204.1 GCA_027068615.1 Helicobacteraceae bacterium
ATAGTAAGAAAAAAGAGTTACGACTTCAATATGCAGAGCAATTGTTATCTAAACTCAATATCCATGTAAAAATTAAAAATAAAGATAGATTGCCAACTGATGGTCAATTTTTACTAATATCTAATCATAGAAGTATTATTGACCCTTTAATTGTAGAGATTGCATTGAAAGATACAAATATTTTTGGTCTTTGGATAGCAAAAGAGGAGTTGTCTTCATCACCATTTTTTGCCACATTTGTTAAAAATGCAGGAACAATTTTACTCAATAGAGAAAATAAAAGTATGAGTGATGTTTTTAAAAAGATTAAAGCAGGTGTAAAAGAGGGTAATTCAATCTTTATTTTTCCAGAGGGAACTCGCAACAAAGAGAAAACCCAATTGTCTAGTTTTAAAAATGGAACACAAATCATAGCTTTAAAAAATAAACTTCCTATTTTACCTCTTTATATAAAAACAAATGCAGATGAAGCACTCAAAAGTGCATTGAAAGATAGTTCCAAACATATAGAGATTGAAGTAGAGATAGGAGAGTTGATTGATTTTAAAACAAAACTTGGAGTTGAAGAGCTTTACAGAACTATGTTCAAACTAATATAAACAGCTATGTTAAAAACAATAATATCGTTTTTTAGTGTTGTAATACTAACTGTTTTAATGACTTTTTTCTTTTTAACAAGAGGGATAGCAGTAGATACTATCTCTTATAAAAATATAGATATAAATAAATTGTATTTAAAATATGATGAAAAATTTATATTAACAATAGATAAATTAGAAATAAAAAATAAAAATTCTAAGACTTCATTTGATAAATCTTATATTAAAATAGCAGATGATATTTTGAAATATTTTAAATTAATTGAGATAAATTCTATAATTTATAACAATCAAATAACAAAAATAAAATATAGTAATAACATTTTTTCTATAAAAAATAAAGATTTAGATTTTAATATTACAGCTAACCTTAAAAACAGTAAAATTTATTATAAAATATATTCAGACAAGATTGATAATATAAAATTTTTAGATAAATTTCTAGTATTAAAACCAGAAATTCATGATGCTTTATTTAAGAAATTATCTTTTGACAATATCAAACTTGATGCTTTTTCTGGAATTGTTGATTTGAAAAATATTGATAAATTTGATTTAGATTCTCTGTTTATATCGTTTATTGTAGAAAAACCAAAATTTAAATTAACACATAAGCATACAATCTATTTTGAAAATATAGAAGTAAATTTAAAATCTGGATCGCTTGATATTCAAGTTCATAAAATTAAAGATTTTCATAAATTAACATTTCAAGGGCATATAGATTCTAAGATAGACAAACTTTCTTTAAAGCTTTTAGGGGATATTTTCTATAAAGATATACAACTAAAAACAGCCATAGATGTAAAAAATAGTATTTTAAATTATAATTTTTCCTCAAATTTCCTTAAAAATATAAAAACAGTTGAAGAGTTTGTACCATTAAGCCGAAAATTAAAAGTATGGATTATAGAAAGATTAAAAGTTAAAAATATTAAACTCCTCAATGCAACTGGAATTTTAGATTTAAACAATACAGATATTGACCTCTCAACTTTAAAAATAAATCTGATTTTAAATGATGCTGTTTTAGATTTTAATCCAAAGAAAACTTCTCCACTTAAATCAGAAAAAGTATTTTTAAACTTTAATGGGGGAAATCTAAAGATGAGATTTAAAAATCCTTCTGCAAGTGGTATAAAACTAAATAAAAGCAGTGCAATAATTTATAATTTGCTTGATAACAATACTAGCTTACACTTAAATTTACAAACAAAATCAGCTATAAACAAGGAACTTATTCAATTAGTAAATTCATACGATGTATTACCAAAAAACTTTAATATTATCCAGACAAGTGGTACTAGTAATATTCACACCATTATAGATATACCTTTTAATGATAATTCTATAACGGCATTTGTTGAAATCAAAAATCAAAAATCAGATTTTGACATATATGGCAATAGTGTAAAATTGAATAATTTAGATTTTACATATAAAAATAAAAAAATATTGATTAAGAATTTAAAAGCTAATTATAAAGATTTTGTACTCAATAGCAAAAAATTGACATTTGACACTAACAATAAAAAATTAATATTTGATTTAAATATACATAATGAAAATGATAAATCAGTTGATATAAAGATCATTAATAACTCTATTGTAAAACAAAATAAAATGTATGGAAAAGTAGATATTAAATCTTTAAATTATAGCGATTTATTGGTAATGAAAAATGAGATACTATCTTATAATTTATTTTATGATAAAACTTTAAATATTTTATTGCCTATGCGATACATCGCATATAAAAAGGATAAAAATAATCTATCTACAATCAATATAAAAAACTTAAAACTTTTAAATAAGTATATACCTAAGTATAATCTACCAAAGGGTAGTTTAGAGTTAAAAACTAAAAATTTTAAAGATATCTCATTGCAACTAAAAACAGATTTATCATCATATAATATTTTTTATAAAAAAGAAAAAGTTAATAATATCATATTGGATGCCAAAGTTAAAGATATGAAGAGAGTAACTATAAAAGATAATATAGGTTTAATTAAATCAAAGATTCTTCTTCTTAAGAGACCAGTTATAAATATAGCATTTAACAATATGGATGTTAGATACAGAACTAATACTAATAATTCTAAAACAACAAACTGTGAAACTAAAATTATTGATTTATCATATATGAATTTAGATTTTAAAAATGGTTCTTTTAGATACAATAATAAACTTTTAAAATACAAAAAACTTAAAATAAAAACAAATTATGACCAAATAAATATTGATTTAAATAATAACAATACTAAAATAAAACTCAATATTAAAAATAAAAATATACTCTTAGATGCAAAAAAGTTAGATTCGGAGTTTGTTAATAATCTCTTTGAAAAAGAGATGATAGATAGTGGTTTTATAGATTTAAAAGTTAAAGGAACACAGTGTTTGTTAGAGGGAAATATGAAACTAAAAGATATAAATATTAAAGATGCTACTATGCTAAATAATATATTGCTAGTTGCAAACTCTGCTCCATCATTGATAAATCCACTTTTAGTGGTGCCAAATCTTTATAAGTTTGCTAGTGGAGGTTTTATGTTGAGTGAATACAAGATAAAAGAGGGCTATACGGATCTGAAGTTAAATAGAGATGCTAATACTTTAAACTTTAACAATATAAATATACAAGGGGTTAGCTCAAATTTTTATGGTACTACGCTAATTGATCTAAATAAAAAACAAATTAATGCTAAATTAAATGTTGCTATTATTCAAAATTATTCTAAAATTATAAAGCATATACCTGTTGCTGGATATGTTCTTTTAGGTAAAAATAAAAACTTTTCATATTCTGTCGATGTAACTGGAGATTTAAAAAAACCAAAAGTATCTACAAATCTACTAAAAGGTACAACAAAAGCACCATACAATATATTAAAAAGAGTTATCACTTTACCTTTAAAACTTTTTTAATCAAGTGCCTCTTAGGTAACAGAATTTTTTTTTAAATTAGTATATACTTTTAGATAAATAAAAAATAGGAGTTACAAAATGTTAGAAACAATGCAAAAAGAGATTTTAGAAAATCTTAAAAAAATAGATAAAACTGGAAAATCAGTTACTCAAGATATAACCAAAGTGGTTGAAGATGCTGTTTTTAAAGCAACTAAAAGTGTTAAAGATGGAGCAACAGAGATTAACTCTATATCTAAAAATGCTGTAACAACGGCAGTAGATGAGTTAAAAAAAATGGGTAGCACAGAAAAAGCACATATTGATGCTGTAATCAAAGGTGTAGTAAACGGTATTCAAAAAAGTACAAAAGAATCAATTGATAATCTTGATATGGAGATGCTTAAAACTAAATATCGTATCCAAGAAAAAAATTCTGAACTTTTAGGAAAACTAAAAGATGCTCTTGATGGAGCAAAAGAGGCTGCTGAAACTTTTACAGGCAAAAGTAAAGAGCATATTGAAGAAGCAACAACAGAGATTAAACTAAAAAATGCAAAAATTTTGGGGTTGATGGAAAGCACAATCAAACAAAGTGTAAAAACTGTGATTGAAGAGGGAGTTGATGTAGAGGAGAAGATCTCTTGCATTACACAAGAAGCTGTAGAAAATGCACTTAACGAAACACGATTAAGTACACAAAAAGTTAAAGATGTTTCAAAAAGAGCTATTATGGCATCTGTAGAAGCAGCTAGAGAGTCTAATCAAAAAGTAAAAGAGGTAGAAGAAGTTGCTAAGGGTGCTATAGATGGTACTAAAAAAGCCATTCTTGTTAAAATTCAAGAAACAAAATCCGATATACAAAAAGTAAAAGAAAATACAGAAACTTTTGTAGAAGAGGATATCCTTCAAACTAAAGAAGATCTTGAAGCAATAAACGATGCCTTTGTAGATACACTTGATGCTATCTCTCAAAATGTACATGAACTTAATGAAAAAGCATATAAAGTTATTTTAGACGAAGTTGATGAGATTAAATCAAAAGCTAAAGATGTTGTAGATGATGCTGTAGAAGTTTTAAAAGAGAGTGGTAAATCAGTTGCATATCGTGCTAATGAAAAAACAAAAGAGGCACTTGAAACTCTAAAAGAAGAGACTAAAGAACTATCTAAACAGATGCTAAAAATAGCAAAAGGTGCTTTTGAAGGTATGATTGAGGGTGCAAAGAAAACTATGAAAGATGAAAAAAACTAAAGATGAAAATTACAACTACACTTTCAACAAAAGGTGTAGTTGTAGTAAAATCATTTTTTATACTCTCTTACTTAAAATACTAAAATTAATGAAAGTGGAAAATTGTGACTTTTAAAAACATAAAAGACAATACATTATTTAAATTTATATTAAAATTATTTGCTATTACAGTATTGAGTTCTGTACTATGGATAGTTGCAATTTACTTTTATAATGAATATAAAATAGCATCAAATACCCAAAATATAATAAGACAAGAAGAAAAAATCTTTTTAAAAAAGTTTGATGTAGATGATTTAGAATATATTTCTAATATTACAAAAGCAAGAGAAAATATTATTCTTTTTGAGCTATATGACAACTCTTTAAAACAAATATTAAATATAAAAAAAGATAAATATAATATTTTACTAGAGAAAATATTAAATCATATAGATAAAACATCAACCACTACTCAATACAAAATGATACCAATAAATGAAAAAGATATATATCTATATTTTCAAACAAAACTAAAGATAAAAGACAAATCTTACTATTTGAATATACTTCTAAAACTTGATGATAAAAGTGTAAGTTTGATTCGTAATGATATACAATCGAGTATTATAGTTGTACTTACAACTATTTTTATGGTGTTTATTTTTATATTTCCAACGATATATTCACAATACAAATTGTTGTTAGAAAAGAAAAATGAACTTTTACAAAGTCATATAAGCACACTTATATCTTTAGGAAATGCCATAGCAAAAAGAGATAGCGATACGGGTGATCATAACTATAGGGTTACATACTATAGTATCAAAATAGCTCAAAAACTAAACCTACCAAAAGAGAAAATAAAATCACTTATAAAGGGTGCTTTTTTACATGATATAGGAAAAATTGCTATAAGTGACAATATACTTTTAAAACCTGCTAAATTAACTGATGATGAGTTTGAAAAGATAAAAACACATGTTATACAAGGGGTTGAGATAGTTAAAAATAACCCTTGGTTAGAAGATGCAAAAGAGGTAATATTGCATCATCATGAAAAAGTTGATGGTAGTGGCTATCCAGATGGTTTACAAGGTGATGAGATACCATATAATGCACGAATCTTTGCCGTAGCTGATGTGTTTGATGCCTTAACTTCAAAAAGACCATATAAAAAACCTTTTAGTTTAGATGAAAGTATGAAGATATTAATGGACGATGTAGGAACACATTTTGATAATGAAATAATTGATGCATTTAAAGAGATTTATGAAAAAATGTATTATGATATTTTAGATATGAGTTCATCTGAACTTGAAAAGATATTTTATAAAAATATCAAACCATATTTTGATATAAAAGGTTTAGGTAAATAAGATGTATAAAGTATTGTACTTAATGGTAATTTTCACACTCAATTTAGTAGCAAATAGCATATTAAATTATCATGATGGTTTAAAATACTATCATGATAATCAGTATAAAAAAGCCTATCCAATCATACTAAAAGAAGCAAAAAGAGGAAACAAAGAGGCTCAATACCTTTTAGGTAATATCTTTGAAAACGGTTATGGTGTAGATAAAGATGCAAGTAAATCTATGTTTTGGTATAAAAAGAGTGCATCTAAGTATTCATATATCTTGAGTAATGATATAAATGTAACTGATGATATACAACAAACTCAAGAAGGTTTACAGTTTGCTTTTAGCAAATTAGACCTTAGTTCTTCAAATGTAAAATCTGAAATGAAAAAAATTGCAGATAAAGACTTTGGTATATTGCCATATCATACAAATTATCTGTTACCATTTTCATATTCTTCTAGCAAATACACCAATCAATCTTTAGATTATGATAGTAAAATGGAGATTGAGTTTCAATTAAGCATCCAAAAAATAATAACTTATGATTTGTTCGGACTAAATGAGTATATAAGTGCAGGATATACACAACAAGTGTGGTGGCAAGCATATAGCGATTCAGCACCTTTTAGAGAAACCAACTATACCCCTGAGATTTTTATAACTCTTCCAACACCCTATAACATAGATAAAAAAAGCAATCTAAAAGCTATACAGTTTGGATTTAGGCATCAGTCAAATGGTCAAAGTGGATATCGTTCAAGATCATGGAATAGAGTGTTTTTAGCATCATTTTGGCAATGGGATAACTTGTTTTTAAAAGCTCAAGCTTGGTATAGAATCCCAGAAAATAAAAAAAGTGAAGCATTTTATAATGGTACAGATCCAAATGCAAAAGGTGATGATAATCCAAATATTGAAAACTATCTAGGTTATGGAGATATTGAGATAAAATATCTTTATAAAAGTAGTTTAATCGCTTTAAAGTTAAGAAATAACTTAAAAACAAATAACAATAAAGGTTCAATACAATTAAACTATTCTATACCTGTTAATAATTTTAAAACCACTTATTGGTACTTTAAAGCTTTTAATGGTTATGGAGAAAGTTTAATTGATTATGATAGAAGTGTTTCTAAAGTTGGTTTTGGATTTGCTTTTTATAGAAATATATTTTGATATACATAGGAGTATGCTTGAAAAATTTAAAATTTAAAATTGTTTTACTGTTAGTTGGTTTTAGTCTGTATTTAAATGCAGATACACACTCATTTACATTTGATGATGATGGTTTTGCAGATACCACCAAAGACAGCCATTATACTGGTGGTTTATTTTATACTTGGATGAGTGAAAATAACGATACTTTATATAATCTACCTTTTATGAAAGATTATAAAACTAACAATGCTATCTCTTTAACCTCTTTGATTTTTACACCAAAGAACAAAAGAAGTAAAACTCCCATATATGATGATCTTCCTTATGCTGGATATGTAAAATTAAATTTTTTACTGTATAAATCTGCAGATGATTTTTTTCATGAATTTGGTATAAATGTAGGTATGGTCGGACCATCAGCAAAAGCAAAACAGTTACAGTCTGAATTTCACACTCTGATAGGTCATTCAAAACCAGATGGATGGGATACTCAACTAAAAGATCAACCAACTATAGGACTCTCTTACAATTTTGCAAAAAAATCTAAAAAGCTAGATATAAAAGGTTTCAAATTTGACTGGACAAACAATATAAGAGCCGATATAGGAAATTTTTATAGTGGTATTTTGGTTGCTAGTTGTGTAAGGATAGGGAGTATATATTATGATACAATTCCTACAACTGGAAATTTTATAGGTGGTTATGAAAGCTCATTGTTAAATTTTCAAGCTACGAAAGATTTTAATTGGGATGTAACTTTTGGATTGTTTGCAAATAAAGTATTTAACTATTATATAGTAGATGAAGCTAGAGATATTGGCTATAATATAGCAGATATAAGCTATATCACAGGGGAAGAGATTACTTACAATCTTTACTATAAACAGATGCAATACTCTTTTAAATTAAAATCTGTTTATCTGCATAACAATAAAGCTTTCTCAAGAGCATCTAAACAATGGGGTGGGATAAGTGTTATATGGAAATTTTAAAGGCTATAGATGAATACAAAAAATTATAAAAAAAACATAGCAGGAAGATTAGCAGACACTTTTATAGAGCATCCACTTACTTTAATGCTTAGTATTTTTATAATTGTTATGGGTTATATAACTCTGCAAATATCTCCAAGAGAGGCAAATCCTCAAATAGTAGTTGCTGGTGGTGTTGTTATTGTCCCTTATGCAGGTGTAAAGGCGAGTGAGATTCAAAAAGTCATAGTAGAACCACTACAAAGAAGACTTAGAGAGATTGAAGGTGTTGAAGATATTTATGGTATAGCACAAGACAATGTAGCGATTTTAAATGTTAAATTTTTTTTAGGAGAGAAAAGAGATGAAGCAAACTTTCGACTTTATAACAGTGTTCTTAGAAATGTTGATGTTTTACCAAAGGGGATAATGCAACCAATAGTTAAAACTATGGATATAGATACAGATATTGCGATTGCTTCTATCGCTTTTTATCCTAAAAATCCATCTATCAGTATGACTGAACTTTATAAAAAAGTATCAAAAATCCAAACTAAAATAAATCGCATAGATAATGTAGCCATTACAGACCTAATAGGTGAGAGAAAAGAGCAATACAATGTGGAAGTAGATTTGCAAAAACTTACAGGTTATCACCTTTCACTTGGGCAGGTGCTGGAGTCTATCAAAGGTTTAACAGCTAAAACACCAGATATAACAGGAAGAACAACTAGTAATAAAATTGTAGTTTTTGGAGTTGATAAAGCGATACGAAATGTAAACGATATAAATAATCTTATCGTAACTACTTATAATGGTTCCCCTATCTATATAAAAAATATAGCTAAAGTTTCAAAAGGAAGTGATATTCAAAATAAAAAATCTGCTTCTCTTGTTTTTACAAAAGATGGTAAGAAAAAGGAAGTGATACAAACTACCATAAGCATTACAAAAAAACGGGGTGCAAATGTTGTAACACTTAATGAAGCTATTTTTGCCCTTATGCAAGAGTTAAAACCTGAATTAGAAAAAGACAATATAGGCTATATTATCACTAGAGATGATGGCTATACAGCAAATCACTCCGTTAATGAGTTGGTTATGCATATTGTAATCTCTGTTATTATCATAGGTATTTTATTGATTGTTACTTTGGGTTATAAGGAGGCTTTTATAGTAACATTAACTGTTCCTATGATCATATCTCTTACACTTTTTTCTGGTTATATGTTGGGACAAAGTATAAATAAAATCTCTCTTTTTGCACTACTTTTGAGTTTGGGTTTACTAGTTGATGCTGCTATTATTGTTATAGAAAATATTCATAGGCATTTTCACGATCACGATGCTAGAGATAAAACTGTTAAAGAGATAGCAGTTGCAGCAACAAATGAGATAGGAAATCCTACCAATTTAGCAACAGTTGCTATTATTATGACATTTTTAACAATGTTTTTAGTTGGTGGTACAGTTGGTCAATATATAAGACCAATAGCTATATATGCACCAATAGCTATGTTTATGTCCCTTATTGTTGCTTATATATTTACACCATATTTTGTTAATAAGTTTATGACGAAGGATGACTAAAATGAAAAATACACCTAAAATAGAATCTTTTGTTTATTCTCTTTTACAAAGTAGAGTAAAAAAGACAATTGCTATCTTGATTATGTTAATAGCATTAGTCTCATCTGTTATGCTTGTAACATCAGAGTTGGTAAAAGTAAAACTACTACCAGCTCAATATGTAGATAATTTTTCTATATATATTGATCTACCTGAAGGAAAGTCGGTTTATGAGACTAAAGAGGTAACAGATTGTATTGTAGGTAACTTAAAAAGTGAAGAGATTATTACAGATATGTCTGTATTTTTAGGGGAGAGTGCACCTGTTGATTTCTCTGCTATGATAAAAGGTAGGCTTTTTGCAAGTGGTGAAAATATTGCAAATATCCTTGTAAATCTAAAAAGAGAGCATGAAAGAGATGAAAGTTCTGTTGCTATTGTTCATAGACTAAGACCAATTATTGAATCAAATTGCTCAATGCATAATGCTAAGATTAAGTTTGTGCAAGCTCCTGCTGGACCTCCATACTTAGCTGATGTGGTTTTAGAAGTAACAAGTGATGCAAAACTAGCTTCCATTGAAAAACTAGCATATAAGTTAGAAAATATTTTTAAATCTACTGATGGTATTGTGGATGTAGATGTTTTAACCGATGAAGATTATAAAAGTTTTAAAGTTATACTAAATAGAGAAAAAATACTAAAATCAAACTTGAAACTAGAACAAGTAAAAAAGATACTCTACCTATCGTTTGAGGGTATGGACATAGCTTATGTTAATGATGAAAATGCACAAAACCAGATACCCGTACATCTTGTACTTAATAGCAAAACAAAGATATTTAACTCAGCAACACAAGATGGATTGTTAAGTAAATTTTCTGAGATAAAACTGATGAATGCACTAGGTATGTTAGTACCACTAAGTGAGTTGGTTGAGGTAAAACCTACACTAAAAGGTCATAAGCTTATCTCTAAAAATCTTTCCCCACTTGTAAATGTTGTCGGTGATACAGATGGGGTAAGTCAAATTTATGCACTTCTTGATATGAGAGAAAAAATACAAAGTGAACTCTCTAGTATGTACGATATAGAAAAAATAGACCTGCTAGATTTTAAACTTGTTGATAAAAAAACACAAGAGAGTTTTAAGCTTCATTGGGATGGGGAGCAAAAAGTATCTATGGATACTGTTACTGACTTAAGTATGGCACTTGGAGTTGCTATTGTAATCATCTTTTTTATGATGGTAGTTTATTACAATAATTTTTCTTTTGCAATAGCAATTATCTTAGCTAGTTTTGTATCTGTTGTTGGTGTTATTTATGCTCATCTTATTTGGGATATATTTACACCTACAAATTTTTATATGACAGGAACTTCCCTTATAGGGTTTATAGCACTTATAGGCATCAACTCAAGAAACTCTCTTTTGATTATAGATTTTACAAAACAATTGATTCAAGAGAAACATTTAGATATTGATAGAGCTATTGCAGTATCTGTAAATACTAGAGCTAAACCTATACTTCTTACTGTACTTGCTATTATATTTGCAAGTGCACTTTTGGCAACTGACCCAGTATTTGGTGGTCTTGGTGTGGCACTTATAGGTGGAACATTAGCAGCTTATGGTGTTTCATTGTTTATTGTTCCTATTATTATTCAAGCACCATTATATAAACAATATAAAAGTAAACAATTATGAAAAACAATAAACAAACTATATCTTTAGTTTTAGGAAGTGGAGGAGCTAGAGGGTATGCTCATATTGGTGTAATAGAAGAATTATTAAAAAGTGGCTATGAGATTAAATCAATTTCTGGTGCATCAATGGGAGCTTTAATAGGTGCTTTATATGCTTGTGGAAAGCTTCAGGAGTATAAAGAGTGGATTTTAACTCTTGATATTTTAGATGTAGTAAAACTATTGGATTTTTCTTTAACTGGCAAAGGTGTTATTGGGGGAGATAAAGTATTTCGTATTGTAGAAAATATGATAGGCGATGTTTTAATTGAAAATTTACCAATACCATACACTGCTGTTGCTACAGACCTTCTTAAACAAAAAGAGGTGTGGATTCAAAAAGGTAAACTTTTAGATGCTGTAAGAGCTTCTGTAGCTATTCCAACTATTTTTACTCCTAAAGAGATTGATGGTAGATACCTTGTTGATGGGGGAGTTTTAAACCCTTTACCTATTGCACCTACTGTATCAGATGCTACCGATATAACAGTTGCTATAAGTCTTAATGCTAAAAGTTCTAAAAAGTATATTATTGATATACCAAAAGTTGAGTTTGATAAAAAAAATAAGATTGAACAAGTAATTTTAGAGATGAAAAACAGAGCTGAAAAACTTTTCTTAAAAGAGACTAAGAGTGAGTATGGTGGAATGGATATGTTTGATATTATGGGAAGAACAATAGATACCATGCAAAATGCTGTATTAGAGTGTAAAATGGCTGGTTATACACCAGATATAATGATAGGGATACCAAGCGATGCTTGTGGGTTTTACGAATTTAACAGAGCCTACGAGATGATTGAACTAGGTAGGGTTATTGCTAAGGATTATGGTATTTAATATTCAATTATTTTTTATTGTGATAAAAATTAGAATTTACATAAAAAGTAAGTAAACTTTAATTACAATTTTTGTATAATTTCG
>JAMOQV010000205.1 GCA_027068615.1 Helicobacteraceae bacterium
TTAGATGCTGAACTTGAAAAGTTACCAAAAGTTTTCTCAACTGAGGAGATAAAAGTTGAAACAACAGAAGAGCAAAAGTTTAAAATCATAGATAAAGTAAAAGAGCTTCTTAAAAATCCACCAGCAGATTTTCCAACTATAAAAGATATAGTCGATGTAGATGGTGTTCGCATCAACTTTGAAAAAGGGTGGGGATTAGTTCGTGCATCAAACACAACTCCAGTTTTAGTAACAAGATTTGAATCAACTGATGAAAATGAAGCTAAAATATATGAAGATTCTATAAATAATCTTATAGATAAAGCTAAAAATTTAATATAAGTTATGTTTATAAAACAACTAAGTGTGTAGTTTCTACACATTTAGTTAATAAAAAAACTTATAAGATAGTTTATAAAAACTTATAATAGTTGATTTTATTGAAATCTACATCATACTAAGCCCTAAAATAAAGACTTTTATATAAAAATAAGAAATTTATATAAAAGTTATTATTAATTTAATAATACTTTTATCCGAAAATTATGTTAGAATTTTCTCAGAGTTTTTTAAGACTAAACAATTATATAGCAGATTTTAAATCTCTATTATTTATCAAGGAATACATATGGCAAGATTAGTTGTATTGGGTGGTGGTGTTGCTGGTCATACGACAGCGACTTTCGCTGCAAAATGGTTAGGTTCGTCTCATGAGGTTGTAGTTGTAACTCCAAATAGTAAATGGAACTGGATTCCATCAAATATTTGGGTTGGTGTTGGTCAGATGACTAAAGAGGAAGTTACTTTTGATTTAGCTCCTGTATATAAAAAAGCTGGTATAACTTACCATCAAGCAAAAGCTGTTTCTATCAATCCTGAGGGTAAAGCTGATAGTGATAAACCTTTTGTAACTATCGAATATACAGATGCTGATAGAGTTGGTCAAGTTGAAACTATAGAATATGATTATTTAGTAAATGCTACTGGTCCTAAACTTAATTTTGATGCTACTCCAGGTCTTGGAGATGGTAACGGTCAAATGGGTGAAAATACTGTTTCAGTTTGTACAGCAGATCATGCAGTTCATGCATCTCACGAATTAGAAAAATGTATCGAAGCTATGAAAGCTGGAAATCGTCAAAAATTCTTAATCGGTACTGGTCATGGTATGTGTACTTGTCAGGGTGCTGCATTTGAGTATATTTTCAATATTGAACATGAACTTAACAAAGCTGGTGTTAGAGATATGGCAGATATGAAATGGATATCTAATGAGTCTTTCTTAGGTGATTTTGGTATGGGTGGACTTCATATGAAAGTTGGTGGATATGTAGTTTCATCTAAACTTTTTGCTGAATCTTTATATGCAGAAAGAGATATTGAGTGGTTAATAGGTGCTCATGTTTCTAAAGTTGAAAAAGGTAAACTTGCTTATGAACTACTAGATGGTTCTACTGGTGAAGAAGAATTCGATTTTGCTATGCTTATCCCACCATTTGCTGGTGTTGGTTTAAAAGCTTATGATAAAGCTGGTGAAGATATAACTTCAAAAGTTTTCGCTCCAAATGGATTTATGAAAGTTGATGCTAACTATAATGCAGGTTCTTATGAAAACTGGAAAGCATCTGATTGGCCTAGAACTTATCAAAATCCAGATTATAAAAATATGTTTGCTGCTGGTATTGCTTTTGCACCACCACATATTATATCTAAGCCTATGAGTTCTCCAAATGGAACACCTATTAATCCAACTCCACCAAGAACTGGTATGCCTTCAGGTATTATTGGTAAGGCTGTTGCTCACTCTATTTGTGATATGATTACAAAAGGTGAAGATGCTAAATTGCATGAGGCTTCTATGGCTGAAATGGGTGCGGCTTGTGTTGCTTCTGCTGGTAAAGGTGTATTTAGTGGTACAGCTGCAGCTATGACTGTTTACCCAGTTGTTCCTGACTTTGAGAAATATCCAAGCACTGGTCGTGATACAGAATACACATTTGGTGAGATTGGTCTTGCTGGACACTGGATTAAACATATATTGCATTTTATGTTTATGTATAAAGCTAAACTTAATCCAGGTTGGACTCTGATTCCAGAATAAAAATAAAATAAGGACTATTATTATGAAAAAAGAAGAAATGAACTTTCAAAAACATGAACAATTTACTTTGACAATGATGCCAGGTATTTTTGCTAAAAAAATGAGAACTTGTATTATTTGGCAAGCTATTAGATTTGCAATTATTAATATTAAAATGTTAGTAGTTGTTAGTAAAAGTCACTAATATAATGACTAAAGTAGAGGCTTTAAGCCTCTACTTAAAAAATTAATTCTCAAAAATTATCATATCATAAGTACTTCTTTTAGTTACCAAAGCTCTGTTTGGTGATACTGAATGATTGTTTTTTGCTTTTGCTAGTTCATGCCTTAATTCTGCTATATTATCTTCCATCTCATCTACATTGTCTTTAAGTCTTAAGATAATATCTACACCAGCTAAATTAACACCTAATTCTCTAGTTAGACGAAGTATCAGTTTAATTTTATCTATATCTCTTTGAGAATACATTCTAATCCTACCACTTGAACGGGCAGGAGTTATAAGGTTTTCTCTTTCATATTGTCTTAATGTTTGTGGATGAATATCCAAAATCTTAGAGACAACACTTATTAGATAAACAGGTTCATCGTATTGGTGATGCATATTTTACTCCTTTGGAAGTTTTTCTTTCATCATTTGAACTAAATCTTCATCTAAATTATCAATATTTGGTAATACAATATTTGCTTTTAAATAAAGATCTCCTCTTGTTTTTGTTTTTCTATCCATAGCACCCATACCTTTAACACGGAAGCTTTGACCATTTTTTGTATTTTTAGGTACTTTTAGTTTTATCTCTTTTTCAAGAGTTTGAATACTAACTTTTTGTCCAAATAAAGCAGTATATAATGGTATGTCAAATTTTTTGATAAGGTCATTACCATCTCTTTCATACTCTGGATTATCAGCAACTGTTATCTTTAAAAATAGATCTCCAGCTACTCCACCTTGAGCATGACCTTTTCCTTTTACTCTCATTTTTTCACCAGTATTTACACCAGCTGGAATTTTTATATCAAATCTTTCCCCATTTACAGAAACAGAGTGTGATCCACCAAGTATAGCAACATTAAAAGGTATAGTTACATTTGAATGTATATCTAAGTTTGGTTTTTGCTGTTCAAAACCACTTCCAAAAGGGTTTCCTCCGCCAAAACCACCTTGACTACTAAAACCACCACCAAAACCGCCTCCACCTGAGAACATTTGTCTTAAAATCTCATCAAGATCAGCAGAACCTGCTCCACTGTGAGAGCGGGTAAAATCATGAAAATTTTGTCCACCAAACATGGAATCCCCATGCATATCGTATTGAGCTTTTTTCTCTTTATCACTCAATATTTCGTAAGCTGAATTTATCTCTTTAAATTTATCTTCAGCATCCTTGTCTTTGTTTACATCTGGATGATATTTACGAGCAAGTTTTCTGTAAGCTTTTTTTATCTCAGATTCACTCGCATTATCACTAATTTCTAATGTTTCATATAATGATTTAGCCATATTAATATCCTAAAAATGATTTAATTTTAAGTGGAATTATATCATAAGAGTTGAGTGTATGTCAATCAATGTTGAAAAGTTAATTACAATTATAGTACAATTTCAAAAAATAAAAGGTGTAATAATGTTTGGAAGAACAGAATTGAAAGAATATAATTTAAGTGCTGATGAATTGGCAAAACTGCAATATGCAAAAGTATCTACAAATAGAGGTGATATTTGGTTAAAACTATTTCCAGAGGAAGCTCCAAATACAGTTGCAAATTTTGCACACTTAGCAAATACAGGTTTTTATGATAATCTTAATTTCCATCGTGTAATTCCTGGATTTATGGCTCAGGGTGGATGTCCTACTGGAACAGGAACTGGTGGACCAGGTTGGGCTATAAAATGTGAAACAGATAAAAATACTTCAGTTCATAGACCAGGAACTCTTTCTATGGCTCATGCTGGACCAAATACTGGTGGAAGTCAGTTTTTTATCACTTTTGTTGATACTCCACACTTAGATGGTGTTCATACTGTTTTTGGTGCTATAGAAGAGGATGATGAAGCTAGTTTTGAAGTTCTTTCTCAGATACAAGGTCAAGATGATATAAAATCTATAAAAGTTGTAGAGACTAAAGAGTAAAGAAATTTTAGAATAAAGATAAGATTTTTTTCTTATCTTTATATCTGAGTTTCTGTTCTAACACAATTTCTACCACTTTCTTTAGCAAGATAAAGTGCTTTATCAGCTCTATCTATAACATCTTCCATTTTTTCTCCTTCTTTCACTTCAGCAACACCAAAACTTGCACTAACTTTACCAACAACATCGATAGTTAATTGTTCTATATTAGTTCTAATTTTTTCAGCTATATTTTTAGCTATATCCAATGGTGCAGTAGGTAATAGGGCAACAAATTCTTCTCCACCCCATCTACATATAATATCTATATTTCTAAGAGTTCTCAATAGTGTATGTGAAATTTGTATTAATACTTGATCTCCACGATTATGTCCAAATGTATCATTTACTTTTTTAAAAAAATCTATATCTAAAAGTATTAGGGACATATTATTATGTCTTTGTACCATAGATTTGTAAGATGTTATATAAAGTTCTGAAAATTTGTATCTATTGTATAAACCTGTTAATGAATCAGTAGAAGCTAATGTTTCAAACTCTTTATTTTTATTTTTTAAAATAGTATTTATTTCATTTAGTTCTTCTTGATGCTCTTTCATCAAATTTGTCCATCTAGAATAAGATAGTGAAATAAGTTCTTTCTGTGATACTATCCCATATATATTTCCACTTTCTTCTACAACAATCACCCTTTTATAATGTTTCTTTTTTAGAAAATCCAATGCTTCTTTTATAGATGAATTTTTCTTTATAGTATCAACAGGTGATGACATATAATTTTCAACAGCTAATGATAAATCACTGTCATTATTTAGTATTTTCATAATATCTTTAGTTGTTAGTATCCCTATAGGTTTTAGCTTATCAACAATGATTACATTGTCATTAGTTTCATTTATCATCTCTTCTAATAATTTAAAAGTTTGAATATCTTTACTTACAAGTTTCATTCTTCTACCATATTTTAAAAAACTAGATAGTCTATAATTATCCATAAGTGTATCTGGATCTATATTGCTAATAATATCTGTATGCGTGATAAGTCCATATAAACTATTATCTTCATTTAAAATACATATATGTTCTATAGGATTGTTTAAGTATTCTATAGTGTCTAAAACATTTTTGTTTTTATTTATTGTGGGTATTTTTGCTAGATTTACATTACTTAATTTTGTGTCTATATTATGTTTGTTTTTTTTTAGATTTAATATATCTACTACGGTTAAAATTTTAAACTGATCACCATCTATAACTATGGCATTTCTATGGTTTTCTTTTAACATCAAATTGAGAGCTTCTTTTACAGAACAACTTATACTTATATGTATGATAGATGTACTAGCGATATCTTTAACAAGTGGAAATTTCATAAATTCTCTTTTTCTTAAATATATAAGTATTATAACAATTAATCTATAAAATTAAGATAATAGAGACTATAATTATAATTATAATTAATCTAGGAAGTTGAATGTTAGTACATATATGTTGTAGTGTAGATAGTCATTTTTTTTTACAGAAGTTAAAACAAGATTTTCCAAATGAAAAACTGATAGGTTTCTTTTACGATCCAAATATTCATCCTTATTCTGAATATAAATTAAGATTTTTAGATGTTGAGCATTCATGTAAAAAATTGGGAATTGAATTAATTGAAGGTGATTATGATTACGAAGCTTGGTTGAATGTTGTATCTGGATTAGAGAATGAACCAGAAAAGGGTAAAAGATGTGAAGTGTGTTTTGATAAAAGATTCAAAGTTTCAGCACATAAGGCATTAGAAATTGGGGAAAAGACTTTTACAACAACTTTATTAGTAAGTCCATTAAAATCACAAGAACAATTAAAAAAAAGTGGAGAATTGTTTTTTGAAAAGTATGGTGTTGAGTTTATTGCAGTTGATTACCGTTCTAATGGTGGTACTCAAGATCAAAGTCGTGTAACAAAAGAGGAACAACTTTATCGACAAGATTATTGTGGATGCATATATGGTCTTAGTATGCAACGTAAAGAACAAAAACGTCTAATGGATGAGATGTTTTCTCCAATATCAAATTCAATATTACCAGCTTCAATAGAAGAAAGAATAGAATTTTATAAAAATAGAATTTTGTTAGATGAAAAAAAAATATTTTATAAAATATTAAAACATAAATTTTTAAATTATAGACAGTTTAATTTTAAACTTGTAAAAGGTAAAAAAGAGGTTATTCCAGCACATGCAATTTTTTATTCTACATTACCAAATAAAAAAGCTCAAGGAAGGATAGAATTTGATAATAATGGCATTTATTATTTAAATCGTAATGAAATTTCATTTATAACCTTAAATTTATACAATTCTAAAATGGGTACTAATTTTAAAACTATAAATGAATTAATATTTTCACCTGTTTCTATAGATGATGAGTTGAAACTAAGAGAAGAACTTTTATTATCTAAATATGATTTAAGTCCAATTATAGTTGTAGAATCTATTTTAGTAGATATAAAGTTAACAATATTCTTAGAAGCTGTCACTTACGATGATACAAAAGAAAGACTAATCATTTTATAATAATAATTTTGGTAAAATGGGAAAAATATTTAACAAGGCTAATATATTATGACTATGGATGTTGTTGAAATACAAAAAATTATACCTCACCGTTATCCTTTTTTACTACTTGATCGCGTTACTGAAATAAAAGAGGGCGAAAGTTTAGTTGGATTTAAAAATATCACTATAGGTGATAATGTTTTTCAAGGACATTTTCCTGGACACCCAATATATCCTGGTGTTATGATACTAGAAGGTATGGCTCAAGCTGGTGGAATTTTAGCATTTAAAAGTATGGGAGATATGACAGAAGAAGAAGCTGCTCAAAAAGTTGTTTATTTTATGAGTATAGATAAAGCTAAATTTCGTTCTCCTGTGAAACCTGGAGATAGATTAGAATATCGTCTATCTGTTATTAAAAATAAAGGTGCTATCTGGATGTTAAAAGGTGAAGCATTTGTAGATGATAAACTTGTTTCAGAAGCTGAATTAAAAGCTATGATAGTTGATAAGTAGTCTATATTATGAGTAATATATCTTCACTTGCTGTTGTAGAAGATGGTGCAGTTATCGGTAATGATGTAACGATTGCACCTTTTTGTTTTATATCATCTCAAGCTGTTATTGGAGATGGAACAATTATAGACCAAGGTAGTTGTGTGTATGGTAAAACTATTATTGGTAAAAATAATCATATATTTTCTCATGCTGTTATTGGCTCTATACCACAAGATTTAAAATTTAATGGGGAAGATGTAGAATTAATTATAGGTGATAATAATACTATAAGAGAATTTACACTTTTTAATCCAGGTACACATGGTGGTGGTGGCAAAACGATTGTTGGTAATCATAATCTTTTTATGGGTTATGTTCATTTAGGTCATGATGTAATTATTGGTAATCATTGTATATTGGCAAATGCAGCTACTTTAGCAGGTCATGTTGAACTTGGTGATTATGTAGTGATAGGCGGAATGACTCCTATTCATCAATTTGTTCATATTGGTAATTATGCTATGATTGGAGGAGCGAGTGCTTTAGCCCAAGATATTCCACCTTTTTGTATGGCAGAGGGTAACCGTGCATCACTGAGAGGACTAAATTTAACTGGGCTTAGAAGAAATTTAGACAGAACAGACATAGATGCATTAAAAGTAGCATATAGAGAGTTGTTTGAATCTGGTCAACCTCTTAAAGATAAAGCAAGTGAATTATTGGAAAATACTAAAAATCATTTTGTAGAAGACCTTTGTAACTTTGTTTTAAAAACAAAAAGGGGAATCCCCTATGATAGAAAAAAATAATAATTTAGGAATATTTTAAAATGATAAATAGACAATGTAGCTTCTGTAATGCAACTGAAAATGAGCAGAATCCATTAATAGCAGGTAATGGTATTTATATATGTAAAAACTGTATTTTTTCAGCTTATAAACTTATGTTTGGAGATGAAAATCCATCATCAAAAAGTGATTCAAAACTTGTTGAAGCTGTTGATAATTTAATGACTCCAAAAGAGTTGTATAACTTTTTAGGTGATTATGTTATAGGGCAAGAAAGAGCCAGAAAACTTATCAGTGTGGCTGTATATAACCACTATAAACGAATTTTCAAAGTTAATGATATTGAAGATGATGATACAGAGATTGCGAAATCAAATGTTTTACTTATAGGTCCAACTGGTAGCGGTAAAACACTTATGGCTCAAACTATTGCAAGAGTGTTGAATGTACCTATTGCTATAGCAGATGCTACAAGTCTTACTGAAGCTGGTTATGTTGGTGAAGATGTTGAAAATATCTTAACAAAACTTATTCAAGCAGCAGATGGAGATATAAAAAGAGCAGAACAGGGTATTGTTTTTATAGATGAGGTAGATAAAGTTTCTCGTATGAGTGAAAATCGCTCTATAACTCGTGATGTTTCAGGTGAGGGTGTTCAACAAGCATTACTTAAAATTATAGAGGGAGCAGATGTAAATATCCCACCAAAAGGTGGGAGAAAACATCCAAATCAAGAGTTTACTTCTATAAATACTGCTGGTATATTATTTATTTGTGGTGGTGCTTTTGATGGTCTTGATGAGATTTTAAAGAAAAAGCAGGGTAAAAATGTTTTGGGTTTTGGCCAAGATAAAAAAACAAAAAAAGAGCAAGAAACTACTTACGATATGGTTGAACCTGATGATTTGGTTTCTTATGGACTTATTCCAGAACTTGTTGGTCGTTTACCCATTATTGCTTCTTTGAATGAAATAACAGAAGATGATATGGTTCGTATTTTAACTGAACCGAAAAATTCACTTGTAAAGCAGTATAAAAAACTTTTTTCTATAGATAATGTTGAATTGTCATTTGAAGAAGAAGCTCTTCGTGCAATAGCTATTAAATCAATAAAAAGAAAAACAGGAGCAAGAGGACTTCGTGCAATTTTAGAAGAGAGTATGATTGATATTATGTATGAACTTCCAGAATATGAAGGTTATGAGGTTATTATAACTAAAGATGTTATAGAAAATGGTGCTAAGCCAATCTATATAAAAAAACAAATAAAAAAAACTGCATAAGGTAAGAAAACGATATGATCTTCAATAAAATTATAGGGCTTTTTTCAAATGATTTATCAATAGATTTGGGAACTGCAAACACCATAGTAATAGCTAAGGGTAAAGGGATAGTGATTAATGAACCATCAGTTGTCGCTGTAAAAACTGAGAGATATGGGCATCAAAGTGTGTTGGCTGTTGGTAGAGAAGCAAAAGATATGGTTGGTAAAACTCCTGGTAATATTAAAGCAATTCGCCCTATGAGGGATGGTGTTATAGCAGATTTTGATATGACAGAAAAGATGATAAGAAAGTTTATAGAAAAAGCTCATGGTCGTTCATCTTTAATATCTCCTCGTATAATTATTTGTGTACCTTATGGACTTACTCAGGTTGAAAGAAAAGCAGTTAGAGAATCAGCTTTAAGTGCAGGGGCAAGAGAAGTTTACCTTATAGAAGAGCCTATGGCTGCAGCTATTGGTGCTGGGATTGAGATACGAGAGCCACAAGGAAATCTTGTCGTAGATATTGGTGGTGGTACTACAGAGATAGGTGTTGTTTCTTTAGGTGGTTTGGTTTTATCTAAGTCTATTCGTACAGCTGGAGATAAAATAGATCATGGAATTATAAATTATATAAGAAAAAAGTATAATCTTCTTATAGGTGAAAGAGTGGCTGAAGAGATTAAGATTGCTATTGGTACAGCTACAGAATTAAATGAAGAGTTATTTATGACTGTAACAGGTCGTGACCAAGTTGAAGGTCTTTTAAACTCTGTTGAATTAACAAGTGAGGATGCAAGGGAAGCTATGGCAGAGCCATTAAGAGAAATAGCAGAAGCACTTCGTGATGTATTAGAACATATGCCACCTGATTTAGCAGGAGATATTGTTAATCATGGTATTATTCTTACTGGTGGTGGAGCATTGATTCGTCAATTAGATAAGTATTTATCTGATCTAGTTAAGATACCTGTTTTTGTTGCAGATGAACCTCTTTTAGCTGTTGCTCGTGGTACAGGTAGAGCACTTGAAGAAATAGATTTATTACAAGAACTTTTTGAACATGAATAGAGGGCTTTATAGCTTTTTACTGATTTTTATAGTTTTATTTTTTGGTAGTTTGTACTACTCTAATGTAGTACAAACTCCAATTATAAATGCTTTAAATACAATTAAGATAAATTTTCGTAATTTTAGTGAATATGTTGAAACAAAGTTTCAAGAGCATACTTTTCAAGCTAAAAGAATATCTGAGCTAGAAGATAAATTGCAAAAATATGAAAAGAATCATCTTATAATGCAAGAACTTGCTTCTGAATTAAATGATCTTTTTTCTCAAACACATTCAAATTTAAAAGTAAATCCAGATGTTGAATTAGTTAGGGCTATCTCTTATCAAAAATTTGCTGATTTAAATAGAATATGGCTTGAAGTTAAAGATTATAATGCATCTAAAATATACGGACTAACATATAAAGAGTTAGTTGCTGGAATCGTAATATCACAAAATAATAAACCATTAGCTTTACTAAATAAAGATATTAAAAGTGCTTATGCTGTTCAAATAGGTGAAAATAAAGCTCCTGGAATAGCACATGGAAATAATTCTGAATATTTAGTTGTAAAATTTATACCAGCATGGTTTAAAATAAAAGAGGATGATGTTGTAACTACTTCTGGACTAGATAAAATATTTTTTAAAGGCTTGAAAGTTGGTAGAGTTGTTTCTGTAACTTCTTCTCAGGGTTATCAAAATGCTATAGTAGAACCTTTTTTTAAGATAAATAATCCAAATTATTTCTATATGATAAAGCAGATAAGATAGTGTATGATATAATTATCCAAAAATAATTAAAAAGAGATTTAAATATGGAACTATGTATAGCTTTGGATTTACCGACAGCAAAAGAAAATTTAGAACTTGTACGTAATGTAAAAGATTACAATGTTTGGTTAAAAGTTGGTTTAAGAACTTTTATAAGAGATGGTGAAGTATTTTTAAAAGAGATTAAAAATATTAATCAAAATTTTAAAATTTTTTTAGATTTGAAGCTTTATGATATTCCAAATACAATGGCAGATGCTGCTGAATCTATAATGGGACTTGGTGTTGATATGTTTAATATTCATGCTTCTTCTGGAAGTAGGGCTATGCAAACTGTTATGAAAAGATTGGATAAATATGAAACAAGACCTATTGTTTTAGCTGTGACTGCTTTGACATCATTTGATGAATCTGAATTTAAAGCTATTTATGAAGATGATATAACTAAAAAAGCAAATCAATTTGCTAAAGAAGCTATGGAAAGTGGATTAGATGGTGTTGTATGTAGTGCATTTGAGAGTAAAGATATTAAAAATATTACAGATAATCAATTTATGACATTAACTCCAGGTATTAGACCATTTGGTGAGGAAGTTGGAGATCAAAAAAGAGTTGCAGATATACAGTTTGCTAAAAATGCTAAAGTAGATTTTATTGTAGTTGGTCGTCCCATATATCAGTCTGAAAATCCAGTTGAAGTTGTAAAGAAAATTTTAAATCAAATTTAAAGTAGATTATACTTTTTTTAGATAAAATTAGTATCTAAATGTATTATATAATTAAAAAAGGTTCAATATGAAAATAATGGTTATTCAAGGTCCAAACTTAAATATGCTTGGTGTTAGAGAAAAGGATATTTACGGTCCTATGAGGTTAGAACAAATTCATGCACAAATGAAAGAATTTGCTACTCAAAATAATGTAGAAATAGAGTTTTTTCAGAGTAATTTAGAAGGTGAAATTGTAGATAAAATTCAGGAGTGTTTTGGTGAGGTTGATGGTATTATTATAAATCCTGCTGCTTATACTCATACTTCGATAGCTATAAGAGATGCTATATCTGCTGTGAGTATTCCAACTATTGAAGTTCATATTAGTAATATTCATCGTCGAGAAGAATTTAGAAAAGAAAATATGATAGCACCTGTTTGTGCTTCTTCTGTTGTTGGATTTGGTCCATTTGGATATCATTTAGCTATGATGGGTATGTTACAGATTATGAATGAAGTTCGTGCTGTAAAAGAAGCTCAAAAACAAGCTGCTACAAACTAAATTATGCATATAAAGTGTAAGTTAACTGATGGTTTAACAACTTTTAAAAACTTACACTTTTGTGGTAAGTTTTACAAAAAAGACATAAAACTAAAATATGAAGTAACCATAGGTTTAGGCGGAAATGTTGGGGATGTAAAAAGAAGATTTGAGCATCTTTTTATTTTTTTTAAAAGAGATAAAAGAGTTGAAATTATAAAATCATCTTTGATTTTAAAAAATCCACCTTTTGGATATCTATTACAAGATGATTTTTTAAATTCAGTTATGATTTTAAGAACAAATATGCAACCTATTGTTTTCTTAGATTATTTATTAAGAGTTGAAAAAAAATTTGGGAGAAAAAGAAGCTTTGATAATGCTCCTAGAACTTTAGATTTAGATATAATATTTTTTGATAAAAAGATAATAAATAAAAAGAGATTAAAAGTTCCACATCCTAGTTGGTCAAAAAGAGAAAGTGTTGTGATACCATTAATGGATATTAATAGATGAAGATTTTAACATTTACAGGAAATACCCCTTCTCAAGCTTTAAAAAAAGCAAAAATGGAGATAGGTGATGATGGAATGCTTATTGAAACTAGAGAAATACAAAAAAAAGCATTTGGTCGAGAACCTCTTTATGAAATTGTTATAGGTATAGAGGAAGAAAAAATTCCAAAGAGTTATAAAAATAAGAAAAAACCATTGGAAAAGCAAAAGCCTATTGCTCAAGAGAGTGAAGATGTCTTGTTTGATATATCTAGTGCTGCGGCACAAATTTCTAAGATTTCAAATACGACAGATGATGTTTTTGATTATTCTAAAAGAAAAGTATCTCAATCTATAAACTCTCAACCAATTATGCAAGAACCAAAAGAGTTGAAAGAGTTAAAGTCAGAAATAAATAAAATAGGTGATAAAGTTAAGCTTATTCAAAATATGATTTGGGATGAAAAATCTCCAGATGTAGGGGCTACTATTCCTCCAGAATTTGCAGAGATATATAAACTATCTTATCAAAGTGGAATGAATAAAGAACATTTAGACGCTTTGATGCAAATGTCATTAGAACATATGCCTTTTAGAATGAGAGAAAATTCAACAACGGTTAAAAGGTATTTTCAAACTATTTTGAGAAAAATGGTTCCAATTAGATTAGAAACTTTGCCTTCTGTTGGTGATAAAAAAGTAATAATGCTAGTTGGACCAACTGGTGTAGGAAAGACTACTTCTATAGCAAAACTAGCAGCTAGGTACTCTTTTTTGATGCAAAAAAAATATAAAGTTGGTCTTGTTGTTTTAGATACTTATCGTATAGGAGCAGTTGAACAATTAATGCAATATGCAAGAATGATGAAGTTGGGGATAGAAACGGTTGTTGATCCTCCAGAATTTACTTCAGCACTTAATTCTTTGCAATATTGTGATTATATACTTATTGATACGATGGGTTCTAGTCCTTATGATAAAAGTAAGATACAAAAAATATATGAATGTTTAAATGCTAATAATACACAATACAATATTGATGTGACATTGGTATTGCCAAGTTCTATTAAGTATGAAGATTTGAAGGCAACTTATGAAAACTTTTCATCTTTAGATATAGATACTTTGATGTTTACAAAGTTGGATGAGACTAGAGGTTTTGGAAATATATTTTCATTGGCTTATGAAACTAAGAAGCCAATAAGTTATTTTTCTGTTGGACAGGAAGTACCTGAAGATTTAGTGATTGCAAATAGTGATTTTCTTGTGGAGTGTTTATTGAATGGATTTAATAGGAGTAAAGTATGAGTTCTCATCAAGCAAAAAAACTTGAAAAGTTAGTATCGTCTAACAGTAAAGCAAAATCTAAAAAAACTAGATTTATTGCAGTAACAAGTGGAAAAGGTGGTGTTGGGAAGAGTACAATAAGTTCTAATTTAGCTTATATCCTATCACAAAGTGGATTGAATGTTGGTATATTTGATGCTGATATTGGTTTAGCCAATCTTGATGTGATGTTTAATGTAAAGATTAAGAAAAATATTTTACATGTACTAAAAGGGGAAGCTAGTGTCTCTGATATTTTAATACCGATAACAAGAAACCTAATTCTTATTCCTGGTGATAGTGGTGATGAGATTATAAAGTATTCAGATATGGCTTTATTTGAACGTTTTATGGAAGAAGCCAGAGTACTAGATAAACTTGATATTATGATAATTGATACAGGAGCTGGTATAGGTGATCACATAAAAATGTTTTTAAATGCAGCTGATGATGTTATAGTTGTAACTGTTCCTGATCCTGCAGCTATAACAGATGCTTATGCAACTATAAAATCTATAGCTACATATAGAGATGATATTGGTCTTATTATGAATCAAGTTAAAAATGAAAGAGAAGCTGAAGCAGTTTATGGTAAGATAAAAAAAGTAGCTTCTCAAAATATTAGAAAAGATTTGAGATTAGATTTAATTGGAAAGATAAATAATGATGCAAAAGTATCTTCATCTGTTAAGCAAAGAGCATTATTTTGTTCTAGTTATCCAAACTCAACGGTGCATAAGGATATAATAAATATAGCTAATAATATATCGGCTAAGTTGGAACAAAATGTGCTAGTTCCTTCTACTGAAAGTGGTTTATCGGGGTTGTTTAAAAGACTAATAGAACATTTTTAGGTTTTAAATTGGGGATATAAAAATGTTAGGTGAAAATTTTGTATATTTTTTTACTGTTCAAGGTTTTTTTGTTGGTATAATTTTTGGTATATTAAAATCTTTTAATGCAGAAGGTTTATTAACTTATACATTTATTTTTACGATGTTTTTTTATTTGTTTTCCCATATAGTAGTGGCTTTTTATTTTAGAACTATTACTGCTGGTGGATATTCTTTTCCTAAAGATCTTCATGAAAAAGAACTCGATCAGTTTTTAAAAGAGATAAAAAAACGTGAAAAGATAGTAGATTCAAATTGTAAAATTTTGGATTTACCACCATTAGATAATCCAAATGATAAAAAATTGGCTAAGTCATGATTTTAAATGCCTATCTTCAAGATATAAAACATAAAGAAGATGAACTTGCTATTGCTTATCTTCCAGCTGTTAAAGCTATGGCTTTTCGTTTAAAAGAACGATTACCAAGTTCTATAGATTTTATGGATCTGTCTGCAATAGGTACAGAAGAACTTATTAAGTTGGCTAGAAGATATGATGAAACATTAAATGATAATTTTTGGGGTTATGCTAAAAAAAGAGTTTATGGAGCTATGCTTGATCACTTACGAAGTTTAGATGTATTATCTAGAGCAAGTAGAAAATTGGTTAAAGCTATAAATTATGCTATTGAAGAGTATATGCTTACACATGATGAAGAACCAACAGATAAGGAATTGTCCTTAATTTTAGATGAAAGTGAAGATAAAATTCATGAAGCTAGAATAGCTTCTGAAATATATAATGTAATGCCACTTCATGAACAACTTCAAGTTGGTGATGAGGGTGCTGCACTTTTAGAAATAGAAAAAGAAGAATTGGTTGAAAAAATTAAATCAGTTTTATCTTCTTTTAAAGAAAGAGAACAGATAATAATACAATTATATTATTTTGAAGAATTAACTCTAAAAGAAATTAGTGAAGTATTAGATATTACAGAATCTAGAATTTCTCAAATTCATAAATCAGTTATACAAAAAATTAGACAAAGTATAGGGGTTTAATATGGCTGATATACTTTCACAAGATGAAATTGATGCACTTTTAGATGTTGTTGACGATGAGGGTGATGATGTCCTTGATAGTGGCGAAGATGCAATTACCACCCATCAAAGACAAGTAACTTTATATGATTTTAAAAGACCAAATAGGGTTTCAAAAGAACAACTTCGTGCTTTTCGTGGTGTTCATGATAAAATGGCTCGTTCTTTAGCTTCTCAAATATCCTCCATTATGCGTTCTATTGTTGAAATTCAATTACACTCTGTTGATCAAATGACTTATGGTGAATTTTTGATGTCTTTACCAAATCCTACAAGTTTTAATGTTTTTTCAGTTAAACCTTTAGAAGGTAGTGGTGTTATAGAGATAAATCCGTCTATTGCTTTTCCTATGCTAGATAGACTTTTAGGTGGAAAAGGTGAACCTTATGATAGTGGTAGAGAATTTTCAGATATAGAACTTAGTCTTTTTGAAACTATTTTAAGAGTTATGATGAGTACACTTAAAGAGGCTTGGGGTCCAGTTATGGAGGTTTATCCTACCATAGAGTCAAAAGAATCATCTCCAAATGTTGTTCAGATTGTTGCTCAAAATGAGATTGTTGTAATGGTTGTTATGGAGATTATAATTGGGCATAGTTCTGGTATGATGAATATTTGTTATCCTGTTATTGCACTTGAACCAATATTACCAAAGTTAGCTTCAAGAGATTTGATGTTAAATGAAACAAGTTCTAAAAAAAGTAGAAATACAGAACTTCAAGTTTTACTAGGTGGAGCAAAAGTTACTGTTGAAGCATATATAGGTAATGCAGAATTAACACTTGAAGATGTTTTGAGTTTAAAAGTTGGAGATGTTGTTAGACTTTCAACCCCTGCTGATGATATAGTAACTGTAAGCGTAGATTTAAAAGATAGGTTTAAAGGTAAAATAGGTTTAAGAAGATTTAGAAAATCTATACAAATTACAGAGATAATAGATACAGAAAAAGATGCAGTTAAACGAGCCTTAGAAAACTTTGAACTTTTAAGACAAGAAAAAATGTCTGGAGTTAAAGAGATTATAGAAGATGATAAAGATGAATTTGAATATGAGGAGTAATTAAATGAGTGGTTTTATGAAGCTATTTGAAGATGAAACAGTTGGTACTATAGAAGCTCTTGTTGGAATGGCTCCTAATTTAGAGTTAAAAGAGGAACAAGAATTAAGTATTATATCAAACATAATGCCACCTGTTGTTCTTGTTAAAATAAAAGTTAGTGGTGATGTAGAAGCAAATGCTATGGTTGCTTTACCATCAAATCTTTCAGCATCTTTATCTGATATGATGATGGGTGAAGAAGCAAGCGATAGAGAAGATATAAGTGAAGATGATTTAGATGCTACAAAGGAAATTATATCAAATATATTTGGAGCTATTGGAAATACTCTTTCAGCTCAAAAAGAGATACCAGTATTATCTTTTGCTATTGATGATATAGAATTTGTAGAAGCTGATAATGAGGTTAGTCTCGAATCTTTTAGTAAGATGTTTGTTTATAATTTTTCAATGGAGGGTGTTAGCTCTATCTTATCTTTTATAATAGATGAAAAATTAGAAAAATCATTATTTGGTGGTGGTGAAGAGTCTCAAACACAATCAAGTGAATTAAATCCTTCTTTTTCTTCAGATGACTCAACTATACCACTAAATACAGAAGAGATCAACAATATATCTTTAATAATGGATGTAAAACTTCCTGTAAAAGTTAGAATAGGTAAAAAAAAGATGTTATTAAAAGATGTTTTAAATATGGATATTGGTTCAGTAATAGAACTAAATCAATTAGCAAATGATCCACTTGAAATACTTGTAGATAATAATGTTATAGCTCAAGGTGAAGTTGTTATTGTTGATGGAAACTTTGGTGTTCAGATAACAACTATTGGAACAAGAAGAGAAAGATTAGCAAAATTAAAGGAATAGATATGAAAAGTGACAACTCTAGGCTAACAAAAAAGTACATTAAGGATATTAAATCTGCTGATGTTTGGAGTGTTTTTCGAATACTTGCTGATTTTGTAAAAGGTTTTGATGAATTAGGTGAATTAGGACCAACTGTTACTATTTTTGGAAGTGCTAGAACTAAAAAAAGTGATTTTTATTATAAAAAAGCTAAAAAATTGTCTTCTATGTTAGCAGAAGAGGGTTTTAATATTATGTCTGGAGGTGGACCAGGTATAATGGAAGCTGCAAATAAAGGTGCTATAAAATATAAAGATGTAGAATCTATAGGATTAAATATAGATTTACCATTTGAACAGATTGCAAACCCTTATACTACCAAAGATTTAAGTTTTGATTATTTTTTTTCAAGAAAAGTTATGTTAATTAAATACTCAATATCGTATATATTATTTCCAGGTGGTTTTGGAACTTTAGATGAATTATTTGAATCTTTAACACTAGTACAGACAAAAAAAATAACAGGTGTTAAAATATTTTTAGTTGGTAAAGAGTTTTATGAACCATTGGTAGAATTTTTAAAAAATAAATTATACAAAAATGGTATGATAAATAAAGAAGATTTAGAAATTATTGTATTAACTGATGATTTAAAGTACATAGTAAAAGAGATAAAAAAATCTTTAAATAATCAGATAGAACTTTTAGAAGATATGGGATTAAATAAAACTAGTTATTATAAATCACTTTCAACTTTAAATAGCACTGAAAAGAAATAAATATGAAAGAAAAAGTATTAATTGGGATGAGTGGTGGAGTTGATTCTACTATAGCTGCATTACTTTTAAAACAAGATGGTTATGAATGTGAAGGTTTATATATGAAACTTCATTCAAAACCAGGATACCATGAGATAAATCTAGCTCGTGCTCAAAAAGCTGCTGATTTTGTAGGAATGAAACTTCATGTTTTAGATCTACAAGAAACATTTAATAAAAAAGTTTTTCAACCTTTTATCGATACTTATGAGCAAGGAAAGACTCCAAACCCTTGTGCATTGTGTAATAGAAGCTTAAAATTTGGTGAAATGGTTAAGTTTGCAGATACTATAGATGCTAAGTATATAGCAACTGGACATTATATAAAAACTGATGGTCAATATTTTTATGAAGCTACTGATGATACTAAAGATCAAAGTTATTTTTTATTTTATGTAGAAAAAGATATTTTACCTAGATTGAAATTCCCTTTAGGGGAAAAAAAGAAAAGTGAGATAAAAGAGATAGCCTCTTCTATAAGTGAATTAGAATCTTTTGCATCTCAAAAAGAATCAAGTGAGATATGTTTTGTAGAAACTACATATACTGATCTTTTAAAAAAATATGTTGATGTAGATAATGATGGAGAAGTTTTAGATAGAGATGGAAATATAGTTGGTACACATAAGGGCTATATGCATTATACTATAGGGAAAAGAAAAGGCTTTACTGTTCATGGTGCTCATGAACCTCATTATGTATTAAGTATGAATCCTGAAACAAATCAAATAGTAGTAGGGAAAAAAGATGAACTTAGATGTAATAGAGTTGTCTTAAATAATCTAAATATGTTTAATGATAAAAAAATATTTGAAGCAAAAGTAAAACTAAGATATAGAACTAAAGCTGTTGAATGTTATGTTGAAATAAAAGATGATAAAGCTTATATATCTTTAAAAGAAGATGTTTATGGAATAGCTATGGGTCAAGCAGGAGTTTTTTATGAAGACAATAAATTGCTTGGTGGTGGTTGGATAGAAAAAGTATAAAAAAGTTTCAAA
>JAMOQV010000206.1 GCA_027068615.1 Helicobacteraceae bacterium
TCTGCCATATCTGCAACATTTTTCTCAGTTGCTCTTTTTATAGCGGCTTCAATGTTGTCTTTTGGCATATTTTCAGCTTTTGCATTTAGTATAGCTGTTCTTAGTTTAGGGTTTAAGTCTGGGTCTGCTCCACCCTCTTTTGCTGCCATAGTTATAACTTTACCTAGTTTTGGAAACAACTTTGACATTGCTCCCCATCTTTTTAGTTTTGATGCTTTTCTGTATTCAAATGCTCTACCCATTTTATATATTCTCCCAATCTATTAATATAGTTTTTAAAATTCTATCAGTATAATACTATTAAGGAATTTATATGCGACTTAGTTATAGACTAAAACACCATTTTTTTAGTGCATTTCGTGAATTTTTTGTTCACAACCATAACTCTTTGGCTTTTCGTGCTAAAGTTTTTGCACTTGTTATCGCTGCTGATGAAGCTTCTATGGGTGAGAGTTACCTACTAGTAAAAAAACTATCACTAAAAACTTATAAAAATGATAAACAAAGAGCTATCCTTCTTATGAATTCAACAAGGGAGATTGTTGAAAAAATCTTTGAAGATAATGGTCTAAATATAGATACACTTGTTGAAGATATAAAAAAAAGTGTAAAAAAAGTACCAAGATATGCTTCTAAGATAGATATCGAAGCTCTTGAATGTATAGCAAATATGACAGAAGATTTAGATACTGCACATTATCAAAGAAATATTATAGAGTTTTTAAAAACATTAAAAGAAGAAGCTCAACAAGATAAACAGAAAAAAGGATAAAGTTGAAACTTCTTTTACTAATACTAATTTTTATAGTTTCCCTACAAGCTAAAGAAGATATAAAATACTCACCATTTATAGATAAACAGATAAAACTAACATATCAGATGAACGATGCAAACATATCTCAAGAGGAAGCCTCTAAACTTGTTCTAAAACAAGAAGAGATGTATCAACAAGCTTTATATTCATTAATGGCAAATAAATCTCAATATATAAACAATCTAAAAGATTTCAATGCAGAAATTTTTTCTCTTAAAAAAATTATATCTATAAATAAACGAGCAGGCAATAGATATGCTGTAACAAGGGATGAAGTTCAAATAAAATCATATCTTATAGTTAGAAATATAAACAATACAATAAAAAATATACTAATATCACTAAATACAAAAACAATAGAAGAGTTTGAAAAAAAACTAAATGAATTAACATCACAAAATCAACAACAACTACTTGACATAACAGAACAAACTGATTATTCCAAATTTTTATCTTACAAGTCAAACTCAAAAGTTTTAAAAACAGCTCAAAATAATATTCGTGAATACTATGCACTTATAGAGATAAACAGTGATATGATAGCTCATATGTATAAATTTGAAAAAAAAATGTATAGACTAAATAAGTTCTCAAAATACCATATAATAGAGCCTGTTTTAATCATAAACTCATCTAAAATAATCCAAATCATAGATGAGTTCTTAAACCCGTTTGGATTAAGTGTTATCAAACTGATTATTATCTCTCTTCTAATTACATTTATATATATACTAAGAAAACTTTTTTATATATTACTTAGTAAATACCTTACAAGTAATGATTCTTTAAACGAATATGCAGAAGATATCTTAATACAAACAAAAAAAAGTATAGGTGTGTTAATAATAATCATAAATATAGATATGGTTATATATATATACAATAACTTTAGTAGTATAGATAGTGTATCAAAAGTATTTGATATGGTATATACCATAATATTAACATATATAGTATATATAGTTGTAAATATAATAGCAACAATAAATCTACAAAAAATTCAAGAGGAAAAAACAACTGTAAAAAGAGAACTTATCAATGTTGGTATAAAGATTATTAACTTTTTTATATTTATGATTGGTTTTTTAATAATTTTATATTTTGCAGGTGTTGATCTAACTGCTGTTTTATCTGGTCTTGGTATAGGTGGTTTTGCTGTTGCATTTGCTGCTAAAGATACTATATCGAACTTCTTTGGAACACTATCTATACTTTTTTCAGATATATTTTCTCAAGGTGATTGGATAGAGATAAACAACAAAGAGGGAACTGTTGTTGAGATAGGTTTAAGAGTTACAACTATAAGAACTTTTGATAATGCTCTTATAGCTATACCAAATGGTACATTTGCTTCAAGTAGTATAAAAAACTGGAATAAAAGAAAACTTGGAAGAAGAATAAAAATGAAAATAGGAATAAAATATGACTCAAAAAGTAAAGATATAAAAAATGCTATAACAGAGATAAAAACTATGTTACAAAATCATCCAGATATAGCAACAAAAGAAACAAAATATGAAAATCTTCGTAGAAGAAAAAGCAGAGTAGCAAAACTTGTCTCAAAAGAGGACTTAGAGGGTGTAAAAAGAACTCTACTTGTATATCTAGATGAATTTTCTGACTCTAGTATAAACATACTTATATACTGTTTTTCAAAATCTGTTATGTGGGAAGAGTGGTTAAAAACAAAACAAGATGTTATGGAAAAAATTATGGAGATAATGGAAAAAAATGACCTTGAATTTGCTTTTCCATCCCTTTCAATTTATCAAGAAAACCATAAAGAGTTAAATTAAACTAATTTAACTCTTTTAGCCAATTGAGATGGCAACAAACCTAAAGATTCTTCAACAAGTTTTGTATTTCCATGAGTTATAAACTTATCTTCATACTCAAAACTCACCACTTCTATATCTGTTATAGACTCTGATGCTAAAAACTCAAGTATAGCAGAGGCAACTCCGCCCATCTTTGAACTATCTGAAAATACAAACCATTTTTTATGCTTTTTAGCCATAGAAAGTAGCATCTCTTCATCTAGTGGTTTTACAAATCTTAAGTCTAAGATACTTACTTCTTCATCTAAAAGCTTAGATGTTTCATAAGCACGACCTACTCCATTTCCATAACCTATAAAAAGTTTATCGCTATCGTTTGATACTAAAAGTTGAGATTTTGCTAACTCAAAAGGTTGTGATTCTGGTAGAGTTGTTTCTATAAATGAGCCTCTTGGATAACGGATAGAACACGGATGGTTATACTCAGATGCAAATGCCATAGCTTGATGGAAACTTTTTTCATCTCGTGGAGCAAAAAGTGTCATATTTGGTATAGCTCTTAAAAAACTTATATCAAAAACACCTTGGTGAGTTTCACCATCTTCTCCAACTATACCAGCCCTATCTAGTGCAAAAACTACTGGTAAGTCCATCAAACAAGTATCGTGTATAACTTGGTCATACCCTCTTTGTAAAAATGTAGAGTAAATCGTACAAAAAGGCTTAAATCCCTCTTTTGCCAATGCACTCATAGAAGTTACTGCATGTTGTTCAGCGATAGCTACATCCCAAAACCTTGTAGGATACTTCTCTATAAGCTCACTAAGACCTGTTCCACTTGGCATTGCAGCTGTTGCTCCTACTATCTTGTCATTATGTTTTGCTAGATGAAGTAGTGCTTCTGAGTATATCTGAGTTGCACTTTTTGATGATGATTTTTTAAGTGATTTTCCATCTTTTACATCAAAAGGCGATACACCGTGCCATTTTTCTTCATGACCTTCAGCTATCTCATAACCCTTACCCTTTAGTGTTTGAGTATGAACTATAACTGGTTTTT
>JAMOQV010000207.1 GCA_027068615.1 Helicobacteraceae bacterium
AAAGCCCTCATAATCTTCTATAGCCCAATCTTGTAACTCATGGTATTCACACATATTTTTTATATTTGCATTTTTTGCAAACTCTTTATTTGGTTTAAAAACTTGTTTTTTATCGCTCATTATTTTTCCTTTATTTTTTAATTGTAAGTATTGTATCTAACCTTAAATCAATATTTCCTTGAGTGATAAATTTGTTTTTAGCTTTAACACAAAATTAATTTTTATATAGTAAAATTGCTAAAAATTATCCTAACTTATTGGGATTATAGGATTTTATTATGTATAAATTTTTGTTTGTTGTATTTTTTCTTCTAGGTACTTTTTTAGTTGCTAATGATAACTATAAAGAGAAAAAAGTTTATCAGATAGGTAAAAGGGTATTTGAGAAAAAATGCACTAAAAATATAGACTTATCAAGTTATAAAAATATTGATAAATTAAAATCAGATATAAAAGATAAAAATCTTTGCAAACCTTTAAAGCAAAAGTATTTTGATACTATGGCTCTTTATCTTTGGGATGTAAAAAGGGTAGAAAAAGATGCTAAAAGAGATATAGTTATATCTGTAACTAAGCATGAAAAATGTCCAGTATGTGGTATGTTTACATATAAATATCCACGATGGGCTTCTCAGATATTTTATAAAGATGGTTCTTCTGAATTTCATTACTCTTTTGATGGGGTAAAAGATATGATGAAGTTTTATTTTTCCCCTTTAGAGTGGGGCAGTTACATAAAAGCAAAAAGAAAAAATATAGATAAAATGTTAGTAACTGATTACTATAGTCAAAAAGCGATAGATGCAAGAGATGCTTTTTATGTAGTGGGTAGTGATATATATGGACCTATGGGAAATGAATTTATACCTTTTAAAACAAAAAATGAAGCTAAAACTTTTTATATGGACCATAGAGGAAGTAAAATCTTAACATTTAAAGAGATAACACCTAAAGAGGTTTATAAACTAGATGAATAAAAAAAGTAAAATCCTTTTTTATATTTTTGTATCATTTCGTTAGAGATTTTTATTGTCGAACTCAGGCTTAGATGTATTATTGTAAAAATACAACATATAGGGTACAATATATTTATAATTATAAAAGAGAGAAAATATGAAAACAAAAACACTTTTGATGCCACTAGATATGCACTTACACCTTCGTGATGGAGTTATGTTAGAGACTGTTGCACCACTATCTGCTTATAGTTTTAGTGGAGCTATCATTATGCCAAATCTTGTTCCACCTGTTACAACACTTGATGATGTTGTTGAGTATAAAAAAAGAGTTATGTCAGCTGTTCCAAATGACTATTTTGAACCATATATGACACTTTTTTATAAAAACTACTCAAAATCTTTTTTAGAATCAGTTGCAGATGAGATAACAGCTATAAAACTATATCCAGATGGTGCTACAACAAACTCTGATGGTGGTGTTGCTTCGTTTGATATAGAAAAGATGAGAGAGACACTTGAGACTATGGCAGAGTTAGAGATTCCACTTTGTGTTCATGGTGAGAGTGCTGGTTTTGTGATGGATAGAGAAGCAGAATTTATGAGTGTTTATGAACTTTTAGCTAAAAACTTTCCAAAATTAAAAATTATAATGGAGCATATAACAACAAAAGATGCAGTTGAGATGCTAGATAAATATGATAACCTTTATGCAACTATAACTGTTCATCACCTACTTTTAACTCTTGATGATGTTATAGGTGGTATGATGATGCCTCACCATTTTTGTAAACCTATTGCAAAAAGACCAGAAGATTTGGATGCACTTCTTAGCATTGCACTTGAAGCTCATCCTAAAGTTATGTTTGGTTCAGACTCAGCTCCACACCCTCAACATAAAAAAGAGACTTGTGGTTGTGCTGCTGGTGTATTTACTGCACCTATTGCTTTACAACTTTTATGTGAGATTTTTGACCAATATGGCAAACTTGACAATCTTCAAGCTTTTGTAAGTGATAATGCTCAAAATATCTATGGAATATGTCCTGAATTTAAAGAGGTTACACTTGAAAATAGACCTTTTGAAGTACCTACTAGTTATGGAAATGTAGTGCCAATGTATGCAGGTGAAACTATAAACTGGGCTATTGAGAGTGTTGAGTAAACTCTTAGTTTTTGAAAATAAAGGGTATGAAGTTATTTATACTCTCTTACTTAGCTTTTAAAATAAAATTTGACAGGCTTAAAGGAATATAATGGAAAATGCCAACTTTTTAGTATATGCAGAGAAGATTTTGGATTATGGTGTTATGGGAACATTACTATTTATGAGTGTTATAACTTTTTGGCTTTTTATAGAAAGAATGTTGTTTTATAGAGGTGTTAAAGTTGAAGAGTATAAACATAGAGATGAGTTAGATATAGACTTAACAAACAATATAAGTGTTTTAAGTGCTATTGGTACAAATGCACCATATATAGGGCTTTTAGGTACTGTTCTTGGGATAATGATAACTTTTTATACATTGGGTGATGTTGGTGAAGTTGATGCAAAAAAGATAATGATGGGACTTGCTTTAGCATTGAAAGCAACAGCTATGGGGTTGGTTGTAGCGATGCCTGCGATAGTTTTTTATACCATATCACTTAGAAAAGTTGAAAAAATCTTAGCAAAATTTGATATCTATCATTCTAAGGATGATTAGATGGCTAAATGTTCAAAGTCTCATAAAAGGTTTGATAGTATAAATGTTATACCATTTATAGATATTATGCTTGTTTTATTGGTTATGGTTTTAACTACTGCTACTTTTATAAAGCAGGGTATAATCCCCGTTGATTTACCAGAATCTCAAGGTAGTACAAAAGAGGAATTAAAAAAAGAGATAAATATCTTAGTTGATGCAAATGGTAAAATATTTTATGATAAAGAAGAGGTCTCTTTAAAAGTTTTAGAAGATAAGTTAAAACTTATCTCACCAAAACAAACAGTACTTTTAAGAAGTGATAAAAACTCTAAATTTCAAGATTTTGTGAGTGTTATGGGCATCTTAAAAAAGCTAAAACATGAACAGCTTTATATAGTTACTAAGGATTAATAACTCTTATCCATCAGTTTGAAACCACTTTTTTTAGTTTCTGTATCTTTTATTTTTTTAAGTTCTTTCTCTTTTTGAAAGTTGGTATTGTTGTTATCAAAAGTTTTCTTTTGAATCTTTTTTACATCATTAAAAAGTGTAGAAGCGATAAAAAACAAGACCATTATAACAACAACACTTGCATAAAGAAGTAGATAGTTTTTTATATGACCTGTTTCAAATGGGTTTTGCATAGTATTCTCTTTTTTATGCAATTATAGCATTTTCTTTATTTGAACTAGCTATAAAAAGTCCTATAAAAAGCATAAACAGAGATATTGTAAATTGTTTTAAAAATAGTGGTTCAGCAAAACAACTTACAAAAAATATAGTTGTAAAAAGTATAGATAACTCTTTTATCTCTTTTTCTTTTATATCTAATTTTAAGATTTGATATATCAGATATAAAAATATAAATATACCTATAATTCCCATCTGTAAAAGCACTAAAAGGTATTGGTTATGTGGATGATTTATCTTCATAAACTCTTTTGTTTCTTTTGTGAGATAGTTATAGTTTTGATTTGTAAGTACTTTTGCAGTTTCATCCTTAAAATCACCAATACCAACTCCTAATATTGGTTGTTCTTTTACTATATCAAAAGTGGTTATCCAGTAGGCTACTCTTATGCCCCATGAACCGTTTAAGTCCATATTTTTAATTTGTTTTATATCATTTATCCCTGCATTTACTCTTATTTTAAAGCTATTGCTTAGTTGATAAGCTGTTGTAAAAATAGTTCCTAAAAGAATAAAACTAAGAAAAAGAGATTTTATACTTAGTCTATAATGTATAATCATCATAACAAAAACTCCAGCTATAAAAGCAACTTGACCAGTTCTACCTATAGCTAAAAAAAGATTACCTGTAACACTTATAAAAAACATACTAAAGAGAATTTTTTGTTTTAAATCATAGTTTTTTGAGAGTATTCTATTTAGTAGTAATATAGAGGTAAATGCCATAAATACACTATAGTCTATCCAAAACATAAAAGGGCTAGGATTTTGTGGTGTTGCATACTTAAAGTGCCATAGCTCGAAAAATACCCCATAAGCTAGGATTTCACTAACAAACATTCCAGCTAAAAAGGAGCTTATAATGGTTGGTACTTGTTCCTTTTTTACAGATGAAGATATAACAAATATTAAAATCCAGTAACTATTTAGCCTGATTATATTTAGTGTTTGCTCTACATTGCTAGACCATAAAGAGGATAATATACTAAATAAAAGGTATATGGATATAGCTAGTATAAGTTTGTTTGATTTTAATTGTTGAAGCTTTGTTTTTATGTTTTTATCTGCTAACCATAGTATAGGTAAAAAAATACTAAAGAAACTTATACCAGCTCTTGAAAGAGGAAGTATAAAAGCAAAACTCAATATAGAATAATAAAATATTTTATTGTAATTTATGTTTTTTAAATTCATCATCCAATTTTAGCAAATAGATATTTTAACAGCCTTAAAGCTATTTTGTATTATAATGATTATATGAAAAAAAACATTTTATTAGCTTTTTCTTTTGCTAAAAGGGACTTCAAAGAGAAGTATGTTGGTACTGCTTTGGGTCAATTTTGGTTTTTGATACATCCTGTTATTATGATTGTTATATATACTGTGATATTTTCAAGTTTTATGAAGATGAAGTTAAATGTTGTTGATAACTCTTTTGCTTATAGTATATATCTTATCCCTGGTATATTAGCATGGACAACATTTGCTACTATTTTAACAAGACTTAGTATATCTTTTGATGAAAAAAAAGATTTTATAAAAAAGATAAATATCCCTATGTACACTTTTCAGTTAAGTGTGGTTATAACAGAGTTTTTTATACTTGTTTTATCTTATATTTTAGCTATTGTTTTTTTATTGTTGGTTGATCATCCTGTAACTTTGACTTTTTTATATCTATTGCCAGTTTTATTTTTAAATGTATTATTTGCATTTGGTTTAGGTGTTATTTTTTCACTTTTTACCCCTTTTATAAAAGATATTAAAGTTATAGTTCCTATTATCATACAGTTGTGGTTTTGGATGACACCGATTATATATATGAAAGAGATGGTTATGGATGAGTACCCGTTGTTGCTTGTTTTTAATCCAGTTTATTATTTTACAGATATTTATCAAAACATATTTTTATATTCAAAAACACCAAGTTTATACTCTTTGGTTATAATAGTGCTTATAACTTCAGTTACACTTTTGATAGCTGGTTATTTATATAAAAAGATGATTTCAACTATTAAGGACATTATATAATATGGCTTTTACTAAAAAAGATGTAGCAAAGATATATGTAGCTACTTTTGATCGTGCTCCAGATGCTGGTGGTTTGGATTATTGGGTTAATGATTCTGGATTTACAGATATAGAGGATGTTGCAAAAAGTTTTTTTGACTCTCCTGAGGCTCAAGAGATATACACTTCAGATAAAACATCAACACAATTTGTAAAGATTGCTTATGAAAATCTTTTCAACAGAGAACCAGAAGAGGATGGTCTTGCTTATTGGGTAGATGAGTTAGATAGTGGCAATATCTCTCAAAGTCTTATGCTTCAAGCACTTATAAATGGTGCTTTAGGTGATGATAAAGTTATAATTGATAATAAAACAGAAGTTGGTCTTAGTTTTGCTGAAGCTGGTTTGGATGATGTAGAATTAGCAAAAAGCATAATGGAAGGTATAACAGCTGATTATACAAGTGTTCAAAAAGCTACTTTGGAGATATCATCTTTAAAGCAAGATGAGTTAGTCAATCCATCTCATAGTGAGGATATATCAACTCTTAGTAATCTTGATACATTAGGTGTTTCTTCTGTTTATTCTGGAACAAAATGGGATGATTCCTTGCAACCCATTACATATAGTTTCAACACAACTATCCCAGATGATTACTATGAGTACACTGAAAATGACCACTCAAGTGATGCTCTTACAGATGGATGGAAACCGTTAAATGATGAGCAAAAAAATGCGACTAGAGATGTTTTCAATAAGCTAGAAGATTATATAAATATTGACTTTCAAGAGGTATCATCAGATGGTCTTATAGAGTTAAATAAAGTAAATATGGAAAGCTCAACTGCTGGTTTTTCATTTTATCCAGGGGATTATTATGCTTTTGATGGAGATGTCTTTTTAAGCTCTGAATTTGATTCACAACCAGATGCTTATGGTTTGGAAGCTGGGGAGTTTGGTTACTCTACGATAGTTCATGAGTTAGGTCATGCTTTGGGTTTAAAACACCCTTTTGAAGCACCAAATATTTTACCTTATGAGTTAGATGATACAAACCACTCTATAATGTCATATACAACAAGAAACAGTTATGTACCAGAGATATCTTTTCCAGCAGGTACAAACAAAATCTTAATGAACTATAAAGAGTTAGAACCACAATTTTATTCACTTTATGATATAGAAGCATTACAAGCAGTTTATGGAGCAAATACTTCAACAAATACAGGTGATGATACATATAAAATAAGATATGATGATTATAAAATCCAAACTATTTGGGATGGGGGTGGTGTTGATACTATTGATTTGAGTGGTACTATTGGAAACTCTACAATAGACTTAAATTCAGGAACTCTAAATAGTGCTGATGAATACACTTTGGATGATGTTATAAAGATATATCAAGATGAAGCTACAAGTGAGGGTAAATCTCAGTATAACGATTGGATAGCTCAGCAGATAACGGATCTTTATAATGATGGAAATCTCTATACTGGTAAAGATAACTTAGGTATAGTTCAAGGTGTGGTTATAGAAAATATCATAACTGGTTCAGGAGATGATAAGATTACAGATAATGAGGTTGACAATATCATAAATACAGCTGATGGAGATGATAAAATATATCTAGGTCATGGTGGTAGTGATAAAGTAGATGGTGGGGATGGTGAAGATACTATATATCTTGATATACAAAAAGATGATATAAAAAACTTTAGTTTTGATGGGTATGAGTATAATCTTCAATCTGATAGTTTTGAAGTAACATTCAATGGTATAGAAAAACTTACTTTTAGTGATGGCTCTATCTATACACCAGATGCTTTAGTTTAAAAGAATGATATGAACAATAAGATACTAGAAGTTAAAAATATCACAAAGATTTATAAAATCTATAAATCAAATTTTGATAGATTAAAAGAGGTTTTTTCTAGTAAGATATATCATAGAGAGTTTGTATCAAATGATGATATATCTTTTGAACTTTACGAGGGGGAAACTCTTGGCATTATCGGTACAAATGGTGCAGGTAAATCAACTATATTAAAAATCATAGCAGGTGTTATATCTCCAACTTCTGGAGTAGTTATTAAAAAAGGTAGAGTTACAGCTCTTTTAGAGTTAGGAACAGGTTTTAACAATGAGATAAGTGGTTATGAAAATATCTTTTTAAATGGTACACTTATCGGTATGACTAGGCAACAATGTGAAGAAAAAGTACAAGATATAATCGATTTTAGTGAGTTAGGTAGCCATATAGATGAGCCTATAAAAACATACTCATCTGGTATGAAGATGCGACTAGCTTTCTCAATAGCACTTTTTTCAGAACCTCAAATCCTAATAGTAGATGAAGCTTTATCTGTAGGGGATGCACACTTTAGTGCAAAATGCACAAAAGCATTAGCTCAAAGAAAAAAACAAAATATGTCTATCATATATGTTTCACACGATTTGAACTCACTAAAACTTCTTTGCGATAGACTTATAATGCTAAACAATGGTAAGTTAGTAGAAAAAGGCACACCTGAAGAGGTTATAAACAGATATAATTTTCTTATAGCAAAATTAAATGATAATGATGATACCTTAAAGATAAATGAACAAAACTCAAACTCATTTGGTACTTTTGATATAGAGATAAAAAAGATATATATATCTAAAAATGGTGAGACTTTAGAGGATTTTGAAACGGGTGATGAGGTTGAGATAAACTTAGAGATATACTCAAAGATAGATTGTGAAGATTTGACTATAGGGATACATATAAGGGATAAATATGCTCAGGACATCTATGGTACAAACACTTTTTATCAAAATGTAAAGTTATCGTTAAAAGCTGATACATCATATATCTGCACATATAAGATGCAACTAAATATCGGTGTTGGAAAATACACACTAGGAGCAGCTTTACATACTTCTGATTGGCATACTGAACTTTGTTACCATTGGATAGATAATGCTATAAACTTCAATATATTTGGCACAAAAGAAAATATGTTTATTGGGTTGTGTCGCTTAGAACCAACTATAAATTTTAAAAAGGTATAATTTTATGAAAAACATTTTAAAGAGTATATTTTTCAAACTATCTTATAATCTTACATTACGAAGATATGCAAATAAATTTTTTGTTTATTTTCCAAATGTTAAGGTAAAGTTGGTAGCTATAAGAGATAGTTCTTACTCTCCTAGCATAACTCAAAAACCAGTGTATAAGAGTGATTTTTTAGAGACTATCAAGCAAGAGATAGAAGAAAAAGCAAAAGAGGGTGGTAAGATATGACTATATATGTTGATATAACTCAACTAGAATCAGCAAGAGCAAATACAGGTATTCAAAGAGTTGTAAAAGAGTTTGTAAAAAGAGCAGCACTTAGCACTACAGTAGAGTTTAAAATCATAACTTTTGATGATAAAGATAAAAAAGCATTTATATTAGACAATTCTGAAATAGGTTCTTTTTTAGAAAATATGAGTGATTTTAAATTTACAAAAAATGAAAAAATCGATATACTAAACTTCAAACCACAAACTCCTAGTGCATTTTTTGACCTTGATTCTACTTGGAATATAATCTATAAAAGAAGCTTTATATACCCAACACTAAAATCAAATGGTTTTTTAATCTTTAACTTTATACACGATATTATCCCTGTACTTTTTCCTGAAATAGTTCACGATACAACCAAAGCTAACTTTATCCCATTTTTACAGTCTGTTTATGATAATAGTGACTTGGTGCTTTTTAACTCTTTTTCATCTCAAAAAGATTTTTTAGATGCAAGAGCTAAGTTTAACACTTCAAGAGATATCCCAACAAGAGTAACAGGGTTAGGGTCTGATTTTTTACATACAAAAACAGAGGTTCAAGATACTCTTTTTAAATCTATCTTTGGTAAAAAGTATATACTTTTTGTAGGTACAGTTGAGCCTAGAAAAAATCAAGCAGATGTCTTAGAAGCTTTTGAAAATCTAGCACAAAAATATCCAGATTTAAATCTTGTTTTTATAGGAAAAGCAGGTTGGAAAAATGAGCAACTACTTGGAAAAATAAACACACACGAACTAAAAGACAAACAACTTTTTATGCTTAGTAATGTAGATGACAATGCACTAAAGAGTTTTTATGAAAATGCTTTTTTAGTAACTTATTTATCAAAGTATGAGGGGTATGGTCTGCCTATAGCTGAGTCTTTGGGCTATGGAAATATAACTATTACCTCAAAAAACAGTTCAATGTATGAAGTTGGTAAAAATATAGCTGATTATGTGGTGTATAACTCTTTAAATGAGTTAGAGAGTTTAATCTCTCTTTATTGTGAAGATAAAGAGCTTTATGATGCTAAAAAACTTTATATAAAAGAAAATTTTAAAACAACATCGTGGGATCAGTTTTATAACTCTATATCAGATATATTTGTAAATTATGAAAAATCGCTTGAGCTAAAAAAACATCATCTTAAATCTTTACAGTTTGTGTTTGTAAGTATAGATAAGCATAATTTAGAAGGTACGATAAAGTCTATAGATGAAAATGTTGATTTTGCAAAAGAGTATATTGTTGTTACAGCTTCTAAGTATATACAAGAGTTTAAAAAACTAACATCAAAACATCCCATAAAAATAATAGATGAAAATGATATATTAGCATCTTATGCAGATGGATTTTCAAAAAGAGACCATGTAAGTAAAAACTGGCTTCTTAGAGCATCTTTGTTAAATATAGATAGTTTAGAAGATGAATTTATAATGCTTGATGATGATAATAGAGCTTTAAAAAATATCACTTTAGATAAGTTTATAGCAAAAGATGGTAGTTATAATGCTTATTATTTTTACCATATGTTAGAGTGGCATTATCAAAATAGCGAGTTTGATGCTGGTCAAGAGACTATGAGAAAGCTTTTAGCAGATGAAAACTATGAGATGCTTATGTACTCTTCACATGCTCCACAAATCATAAATAAAAAGATATTTAAAGAGGTTGTAGATAAGTTTTTTGAGATAGGGTTAAAATCTCCCATAGATGAGTGGAGTACATACTTTAACTATGCAGTTTCACTTTATCCTTGCTCATTTAACAAAAAAGTATTTCAAACTCTTAGTTGGCCAGCAACTCCTACTGATTGGGACACTATGTTTTTACCAGATGAGTATGCTTTTGAAAATTATTATAAATCTTTATACGATACAGGTTTTTTTGATAAAAATGATACTTATGAACAAAAGATAGAGAAAAAACAAAAGCAACTAGCACCATATCTAAAGTCAAAGTTGATGTTTGAACAAAACAAAGATATACTAGCTAAAAACAATATGGTTCATAAAACATTGCTTTTCAAAAAAGATGATGCTAAAGTTTATCTATCAAATATACCTTATTTTATGGTTGTAGAGAGTGCTTCTGATGTTAAGATAAGAGTAAATTATAAACTACTAAATCCTAAGGTAAAAAAACTTGATTTAGCTATAGTTCTGTTTTTGGATGGTGGTTATAGAACTCTTAGAAATATAAAGATTAAAAATATCTCTTATGAAGAGGATGTTGTTGAGATACCAATTGTTGCTCATGGTTTAAAAGAGGGTATATATGATATCTCTTTTAATATAATGTTAAATAACGAGTATATATACTCAGATATATCTCCATATAGAGCAAAACTTATTGTAGTATCAGGTAAGCAATCATCAGAAGTTTTGGGTAATCCTCAACTTTTAGAACAAGAAAATGAGATGCAAGAGGATAAAGTTATGAGTTTGAAAAGTAAGATAAAAAGCATCCCTTTTGTTGGTTGGTTTAGTAGATGGATATACAACATTTTAAGGATGAACAATACTAAGCATAGAGTATATAAACAACAACAAGCTATAGAAGAACTTCAAAGGATAACAGAGGAGCTTCGCTTAGAAAACATAAGATGCAAAGATGAGTTAAAGATAGAGATAATCAACCATAAAAAAGAGATAGAGATGAAAAATGCTCAGATGTTAAATATGCTAGACTCTTTACAAAATAGTGTTAAAACAGATATAGCAAAACAGATCTCTTACCAATCTGATTCTTTTCAACAAAGACTTGACCAGTTTATCTTCGATACAAAGATAGAGTTAAAACTAAAAGATGAAAAAGATGATTAGAACTATACACCAGTTTACTCCAAGTATGGAGGTTGGTGATAGTGTTTCAAATGCAGTTTTATATATTCAAAAGATGCTACATAAGTTAGGTTTTATATCTGAGATATATGTAGCAAGGTTGGATTTGGATAGGAACTTTAAACATAATATCCATCATATAACAGAGTATAAAGAGAGTGAGGAAAATCTACTTTTTTATCATCACTCTATAGGGCATGATTCCCATCAAATGATAATGGATTTTATAGATAAAAAAATCATTATCTACCACAACATCACCCCTCCACACTTTTTTAAACACAATCCCCATATACAAAAGTTATGTATTCAAGGTAGAAAACAGTTAGCAGTTAGTGCTGAGTATTTTATAGCATCTATTGGTGATTCTGATTATAATGTAAAAGAGTTAAAATCTTTTAATTATCCAAATCCAAAAACTTTAACTCTCCTTTTAGATTTTGATAGACAAAATAAAACTAAACCAAATAAAAAACTTATACAAAAGTATTATGATACATACAACATCATATTTGTTGGTCGTGTTGTGCAAAATAAAGTGCAACATCAGCTAGTTGATGTTGCTTATGCATTAAAAAGAAAAGGTGTAAAAAACTTTAAAATCCATATCATAGGTGGAGCATCTGAGCCAAACTATATGAAGTTTTTACAAGAGTATGTAAAAGATATGGATATGTTAGTAGAGGTAACTATAACGGGAAAAGTTAGCGATGAGGACTTGATAGCTTACTATCATATAGCAGACTTATATCTATCTTTGAGTGAGCATGAGGGATTTGGTATGCCTCTTATCGAAGCTATGAAGTATGATATACCTGTTTTAGCATATAATGCTGGTGGAACAACTACAACTATACCAAAAGAGGGTCTTTTAGAGAAAAAATCACCATCATTTATAGCTGATGAGATTATAAAGTTGCAAAATGACCCATACTTTAGAGTTGATTTAGTAAAAAAACAAAAAGATAAGTTGGAAAGTTTTTCAACTACAAATACTATAAATAACTTAGCAGATTTTTTAAATAGTTTAGATTTGGATTTAGGAAAAATTTCTAAGATAAAACAAAAGCAAAAAAATAAAAAAGATTTAGATATACAAGTTGAAGGACCTTTTGATTCTAGTTACTCTTTGGCAATAGTAAATAAAAATATAGCACTATGTTTAGATGCTAAACTTTACTCAACAGAGGGTGGTGGGGACTTTGAAGCAAATCTTGATAATGTAGATACTAAAGTAAGAGAATTAGCCTTAAAAGAGCTAGATAATATTGATGTTACTATAAGAAATCTTTATCCACCACGAACCAACGATATGCGAGGATATCATAAGATTATAGGACCTTATGGTTGGGAAGAATCAAAGTTTCCAAAACAGTATGTAGAGTGGTTTAATACAAAACTAACTATGGTTTTTACTATGAGTGATTATGTTAAAAACCTTTTAGAAGAAAATGGTGTAGATTTACCAATAGTTACAACAGGTTTAGTTGTTGAAGATATACTAAAAATCAAATCAAAACCGTTACCATATAATCTACCAGATGCTTTTAAAATGCTTCATATATCTTCAGCTTTTGCTAGAAAAGGGGTAGATATACTCTTAGAAGCTTTTGAAAAACTAGATGATAAAAATAAAATCTCACTTATCATAAAAACATTTCCAAATCCACACAATGATGTGATAAATCAGATAGAAAACTTAAAATACACTATAAAAGACAGTTATGAAGATGGTGTAAGTTTATATAAAAAATCAAATAAAGAGATATTGCTTATCAATAAAGATATATCAGATAGTGAGATAAAATATCTTTATGAAAAAGCAGATATTTTAGTAGCTCCTAGTTATGGAGAGGGGTTTGGGTTACCTATGGCAGAAGCTATGCTTTTAAATCTACCTGTTATAACTACAAACTACGGTGGTCAAGTTGATTTTTGTAGTGATGATAACTCGTGGTTGTTAGATTTTGAATTTAGGTATGCAAAAACACATATGAATCTTAAAAATTCTATATGGGCAGTACCTAAAGTTGAATCACTTATAGAAAAGATAACAGAATTAAGAGTGATGCTAAGTTCAGCTAGAACAAACAAAGTGTTAAAAGATAAATTAAAAAAAGCAAAACAAAGAGTCTTAAAACAGTACTCATCAAAACAGGTTTCTAAAAATATACTAGATGCTTTAAATAGTTATGAAAAACCGTCTGTAAAAAATAATATAGCTCTTTTTAGTACATACAATACAAGGTGTGGCATAGCTATATATGCAAAATACCTTATATCATCTTTTAAAGATGAGGTTGTAGTTTTTGCTAACAAAACAGATAACACAACCCAAAAAGATGAAAAAAACATCATAAGATGTTGGGAAGAATCAAGAGATACAAAAGAGATACAAGAGTTAAAACAACAACTTTTAGATAAAAATATTACAACTTTTATAATTCAGTACAATTTTAGCTTTATACCTTTAAATCTTCTTTCAGAATTGTTAGTGTTTTGTGATAAAAATGGTATAAAAACTTATCTATTTTTACACTCAACACAAGATGTTGTTACAAAAGATTATACCGATTCTTTTAGTTTTATATCGGATGAATTAAAATCAGTAACTAAAATATATGTGCATACTTTAAAAGACCTAAACTACTTAAAAGAGTTTGGTATATATAAAAATACTGTTTTATTTACACATGGACTAAACTATGATGCTAAAAATCTACCAAGTGTAATATCAAACAATGAAACTTCAGATATTAAGACATTGGCAACATTTGGTTTTTTACTACCACAAAAGGGTGTTTTTGAATTGGTTGAGTTGGTTGAAGCTTTACATAAAGCTGGTAAAAAGGTAAAACTTTTACTTTTAACTTCAATCCATCCTGCACCTATATCTAAAGAGTTGGAGATAAAACTAAAACAAAAGATAAATGCATCTAGTGTAAAAGAGTATATAACATTACAAACAGATTTTCTACTAGAAGATGAGATAATTTCTAAACTATCTCAAACAGATAAGATTTTGTTTTTATATTCTAACACTCAAGAGAGTTCAAGTGCTGCCGTTCGTATGGGATTACTTGCTCAAAAAGAGGTTATAACTACACCTTTGGATATATTTGATGATGTAAAAGATATAGTTACTCAAACTAAGGATAACTCTTTAGATGAGATTTTAAAAACAGTTAAATTTTCACTAGATAAACCTTATGATGTAAAAAAACATAAAAGGTTTTTAGAAGAAAACAGCTGGGATGTTATAAGTGATACTTTTAAAAGAAGTATAAAATAATTCTTTTTTATTGTATAATTAAACTTGACAATATAAGTAATAAAGATGGGATATAAATGAGTAATACAGGTTCACAAAAACAAGAAAAAATAGTAGAAATGTTTGATGATATAGCTCCAACTTATGATACTGCAAATCGTGTTATGAGTATGGGTGTTGATATATCTTGGAGAAAAAAAGCGTGTGATTTATCGTTTGATTATTATGGTAAAAAAAGTATAGATAAGATAGTAGATGTTGCTTGTGGTACTGGTGATATGATGGGATATTGGCAAAAACAAGCTTCTAAAGCTGGTGTGGAGATTAAAGAACTTGTTGGAGTTGATCCATCAACTGGTATGGTAGATGTTGCTCGTGAAAAATTTCCTGATTTTAATTATCATATATCAAAAGCTACTGAGATACCTATTGAAGATGCTAGTGCTGATATACTTAGTATAACTTATGGTATAAGAAATGTTGTAGAGAGACAAGAAGCATTTTATGAGTTTAACAGAGTTCTTAAAAAAGATGGTCTTGTTGTTATCTTAGAGTTTATGAAAGATGAAGATAAAAATATACTTAAAAAGATAAGAGACTTTTATATGCATAAGATACTTCCTTATGTTGGTGGAGCTATCTCTAAAAATTTAGAAGCATATACATACCTTCCAGATTCTATAGAAAACTTTGTAACTATACAAGGGATGCAAAAAGAGTTGGAAAAAGCTGGTTTTGAAATGCTTCACACTCAAAGTTTTTCTATGGATATATCTACATTAATGATAGCTAGAAAGATGTAGCTGTATCAATTTTATATTTTATTGCATTTTTTTATTTATGATTAATAAGAAAGTGTTAAAATGTATCTGAAGTTTATTTTTAATAAAAAGAGATAATTATGTCAATAAATACTAATAAATCTTTACTCTACTGATTATTATGCGTAATATTTTAGTTATAGAAGATTCAAAAACTATCAATAATATTATAAAAAAAGAGCTTTCTAAATTTAAGTTTAAAGTAAGTCAGGCTTTTACACTTTCAGAAGCAAAAAAAATTTTAAATTTGAAAAAATTTCATCTAATTATTTTGGATTTGCATCTTCCAGATGGTGAAGGTTCTGAACTTATAGCAAATATTCAATCTTTGACAAAAACAAAAGTAGTTGTTCTTACATCATCTCAAGATAATGAATTAAGAGAAGAATTATTCCAATATGGGATTCTTGATTATATTATAAAAGATAAAAACTTACTTTACTCTATATCTGAGATTATAAAAATACTTTATTTTTTATCGTCAAGAGTTAAAGAAAAAATCTTGATTATAGATGACTCTAAGTTTATATGTAAACAAGTTAGGGTTATCTTAGAACCTAGAAACTATGTTATAAATAGTGCATATAGTGCAAAAGAAGCATTAGAAAAATTGGATGGGTCTGAGTATGATCTTATTATTTTAGATATGGAACTTCCAGATATGTCTGGTATAAAGCTTCTTGAACTTATAAGAAAAGATAAAAGATTTTTAGAAGTACCAATCATAGTTTTATCTGGCACTTTAACTCCAGAGACATTAAGAATAGTTTTAAAAAATGGTGCAAATGATTTTTTAAGAAAACCATTTGTTTTTGAAGAATTTGTATTAAAAATAGATCTATGGATTGATTATTTTAAAAAAGAAAAAGAGCTTGTAAAAAAGACATCAGAGTTAGAATATATAAACAAAAATCTTAAAAAACTAGTAGATGAAGAGGTTGAAAAAAACCGTAAAAAAGATGAATTGATGTTCACTCAGTCTAGGTATGCACAGATGGGTGAAACAATAGCTATGATAGCACATCAATGGAAACAACCTTTACATACTATTGGTATGGCTATTAGTGCGATAGATATGAAATTGCCAAGAGAGATTGAAGATATTGAGATAATGGATGAATTAATTTCTAGGGTATATAAAAATATTGATTATTTAACAACTACCATAGATGATTTTAGAGAATTTTTTAAACCTCAAAAAGTTCAAAAAACGACCAATTATAAAATAATACTAGATAAAGTATTTTTATTATTAAAATCATCTTTAGACAATAAAAATATAAACTTTGAAGTAGATACAAAAGAACTTACTGATTTTTTAAGTTATGAGAATGAACTTATCCAAGTTGTTTTAAATATTTTTAAAAATGCACAAGATTCTTTGATTGACAATAAAATTGAAAAGCCGTGTATATGTGTTGAGATAGATAAAAAAACTCTTCATATATCTGACAATGCTGGTGGGATACCAAATGATATTATAGATAAGGTATTTGATCCATATTTTTCTACTAAAGACAATAGTAATGGTACAGGGTTAGGACTTTATATGAGTAAAATTATTGTTGAAGAACATTGTTTAGGTTCTTTAAGTGTTGAAAACACGGATGTTGGTGCTAGATTTACGATATCGTTATAAGTTTTAGGGGATATACTTTTGTCAAAAAAAGAAATAAAATTAACAATAAAATCTAATTTTACTGATAAATATAAAGCTGGTTATCCATTGATATTGCCAGAATATATAGAAGATTTAAAAAAAGTTGATGAAGATGGTTCTATATTAAATCTATATGATTATAAAAATAATTTTATCGCTCGTGCTTACTATGGTAAACAAAACAAAGGTTTTGGTTGGATTTTAACTAAAAATCAAGATGAAAAGATAGATAAAGATTTTTTTATATCTAAGATAAATTCAGCTATAAAATATAGAAAAAGTTTTTTTAATGATAAAGATACAACTGCTTTTAGAGTGTTTAATGGTGAGGGTGATGGAGTAGGTGGACTTACTATAGATTTCTTTGATGGGTACTATCTTATCACTTGGTATAGTATCGGTATATATGAGTTTCGTACAGATATACTAGATGCTTTAAAAGAGTGTGTTGATTTTAGAGGGATTTATCAAAAAAAGCGTTTTGATGCTAAAGGGATGTATCTTAAAGATAAAGATTTTGTTTGTGGAGATGAAGCACCCAAGCCACTTATAGTAAAAGAAAATGGTATAAAGTTTGCGATATATCTTGATGATGGTGCTATGGTTGGTGTATTTTTAGACCAAAAAGAGGTTAGAAAAACTCTAAGAGATAAGTATAGCAAAGATAAAACTGTACTAAATACTTTTTCATACACAGGGGCTTTTTCAGTAGCATCAGCACTAGGTGGAGCTAAAAAAACAACAAGTGTTGATTTGGCAAAAAGAAGTATAGCAAAAACAAAAGAGCATTTTGAGATAAATGATATAGATACATCTAAGCAAAGTATAGTGGTAGATGATGTTTTTGATTACTTTAAATATGCACTAAGAAAAAAACTTATTTTTGATGTTGTTGTGGTTGACCCACCAAGTTTTGCAAGAAGTAAAAAAAGGGTTTTTAGTGCAAATAAAGACTATGTAAAGTTACTAAAAGAGGTTATACAAATAACTTCAAAAGATGGTCTTATAGTAGCATCAACGAACTCAGCAAACTTTAGTATGATGACTTTTCATGACTTTATAAAAAAAGCTTTTAAAGAGTTGAAATTAAGATACAAAGTATTGGAGAGTTTTTCACTACCAAAAGATTTTAGAGTAAATGATAAGTTTAAAGAGGGTGATTATCTTAAGGTTGTATTTATAAGAAAGGTTAAGTAATGCACACTCTAACCGTTTCATCACTAAATGAACAGATACAAAGTTTACTAGAGAGTAGTTTTACTCGTGTTTTAGTTGAGGGGGAGCTTTCTCGCATCACTTTTCATAACTCTGGTCATATCTATTTTACTTTAAAAGATGCTTCTTCTGCTGTTAGTTGTGTTATGTTTCGTGGTAATGCTTCACGGTTAAAGTTTCGTCTTGAAGAGGGGATGAAAGTTATACTAGATGGTGCTATATCTGTTTATAAACCTCGTGGAAGTTATCAGATAAACTGTTTTAGTATAGAGCCATCAGGGCAGGGTGCTTTGGCTTTGGCTTATGAGCAACTAAAAGAGAAGCTTTTGGCAAAAGGTTATTTTGATGATGCTAGAAAAAAACAAATCCCAAAGTTCCCTAAAAGAATTGCACTTATAACATCAGCTACTGGAGCAGCTTTGCAAGATATGTTAAGAGTAGCAAATACAAGATATAAAAATCTTGAGATAGATATATATGATGTTTTAGTTCAAGGGGAGAGTGCATCTCTTAGTATAGCTAAAGCCATAAAAAAAGCAGATATAAATGGTTATGATATTTTAGTTGTTGGTCGTGGTGGTGGAAGTATAGAGGATTTGTGGGCATTCAATGAAGAGATAGTAGCAGATGCTATATTTGAAGCTATAACCCCTGTTGTTTCAGCTGTTGGTCACGAGATAGATTGGGTTATCAGTGATTTTGTAGCTGATTTAAGAGGTGCTACCCCTAGTGCTGGGATGCAGATGATACTACCAGATACAAATGAACTTTATCAGTATATAGACAGTATATCTTCTAGTATGACTCAAGCTATATCTCAGACTCTACAAACTAAATCACAAGAGTTAAAGCATCTTCAAAATCTAATTACTCAAAATTCTGTTGAGAGAAAAATATCTTTAAAAAAAGATGAGATAGAACGGTTAAAAAAATCTTACGAACAAACTATTGACTTTAAATTAGGTGGTTTCTCAAGAGAATTACAAGAGATAAAAAATAAATTTCCTCAAACGATAGATATGAGTATAAAAAATGCAAAAAATATATTGCAAAATACAAAAGAGATATTAGAGGCAAATAATCCAAAGTATAAAGTAAAAAAAGGTTTTGCTCAAATATCAAAAGATGATAAAGTTATAGATATAAAATCTTTAAAGGTTAATGATGATTTTAGTTTGATGAGTGATGAAGTTGTTGTTAAAGCTAAGGTTACAAAGGTTGTTTAAATAAATAAATTTTATAGACTATAAAGTTTATTTACTATATAATATATAAAATTTATTTATTATAGGTATGAAATGTTTCAAGTTGGTAAGCCAGTTAGTGGTAAACAGTTTTATGATAG